>DYRK01000124.1 GCA_020718785.1 Desulfatirhabdium butyrativorans
TTGTCAGTCGGAATACATGGCTTCGATTTCCGCTTTGTAGCGATCCGTTATAATATTTTTTTTGAGCTTGAGCGTAGGCGTCATAAAACCGTTTTCAATGGTAAACTCGGGAACCACTGTCACTTTTTTTATGCTTTCATAAGAAGCAAACTCCTTGTTTTTCTCGGAAATGTCGGATTCGATCCGCTTTATGATTCTCTCATCTTTTATCAGATCATCAAGGGACTGAAAGGCAATGCCGTTTTCACGGGCATAGTCTTTCAGCGTATCCGGGTCCGGTGTCACCAGCGCGCTCAGATATTTGCGACGGTCGCCGATCACACAGACCTGACTGATGTATTTGGATGTGGCAATGACACCTTCGATATGCGAGGGAGCGATGTTTTTTCCGCCCGCGGTGATAATCAGGTCTTTTTTCCGTCCCGTAACCCGGAGAAAATTTTCCGCGTCAATTTCCCCGATATCGCCTGTCAGCAGCCATCCGTCCGAGGTAACGGTTTTGGCAGTTTCTTCGGGCATTTTGTAATAGCCCTTCATCACATTCCTGCCCCGGAACATAATTTCGCCGTCTTCTGCGAGTTTCTGTTCGATTCCCGGACCCGGAAGCCCCACCCATCCGATACGGTAATTGTCTGCCCGGTTGACATTGCTGAAAGACATATTTTCAGTCATGCCGATGCCTTCGAGAATCACGATGCCTGCCGCGTGGAAAAACTTGGCAATGGCAGAATTCAGCGGCGCGGCTCCGCTGATGCACCAGCGCAGCCGTCCCCCGAATGCCTCACGGATTTTGCAGAAAACAAGCCGGTCGGCTACCTGATACTGCAACCGCGTGCATAAAGGAATCGGCTGTCTGGCGAGTTTGCAGTCGCTGACTTTTTCGCCGACCTCACATGCCCATCTGAAAATTTTCAGTGCCATGCCGCCTTTTGCCTCGGCTCCGCTCATCACTTTCGAATAAATTTTCTCAAAAATACGGGGGACACTGACAAGCCAGTGGGGTCCGGCAGCTTTCAAATCTTCCATGAGAGTGGTCATGTTCCGGTTGAAAACCGTGGCAGCACCCACCAGCATACCGGTATAAACGCAGGTTCTGGCAAAGACATGAGCCAGGGGAAGAAACACAAACACTTCATCCCCTTCCCTGAATTCTCCGCACTCCCTGACTGTCTGAGCCGTAAATGTCACGTTGTCATGGGTGAGCATCGCGCCTTTGGGCAGGCCCGTGGTTCCGGATGTATAGACTATCCCCGCGACATCCTGCGGACTGACTTCGTTGACGCGCTGATAAAAGTCCTCATCCGAAACATCTTTGCCCAGATTCAGAAACTGCTCGAAAGTGACGATGCCTTCATCACCGTCACAGCTTCCTTTGAACAGGACGATTTTTCGGATATTGGGAATGTCTTTCCGTATTTCAAGAAGCTTTTTCAACTGCTGTTCATCTTCGGCAAAGATCAGCACCGAATCCGAATGGTTTATGACATATTTGCAGTCTTTTGCCAGATTGGACTGATAGATTCCGACTGTGACCGCACCCGCAGCCGCAATACCCATGTCTGCCAATACCCAGCGATAATTGGTATAGCTTAGGATACTGACTTTGTCATCCTTTTTCACATCCAGAGCCATCAGGCTTTTGGAAACCTTTTTAACCTGTGCGTAAAATTCTTCCCATGTGACAGATACTGTCTGCCCCTGTTCCAGAAACCATCGGAAAGCTGTCTGCCCCGGTTTTCTTTCAACAGTTTCTCCGAGCATCTGATGGATGTTCCGGTAATCTTTGAACTGCATAAACTTTACCCCTTTACTCTTTCCACATATTGGCCTGTCCGGGTATCAATCCGGATAAGTTCGCCTTCTTCCACAAAAGGGGGAACCTGAAGAACATAGCCGGTTTCAAGGGTTACGGGTTTGGTGCTGCCGGCAGCGGTATCGCCCTTTGCCCAGGGTTCGGAACCGGTGATTCTTAAATCAACAAAATTGGGCAGGGTAAGACCGATGGCCCCTCCGTTGAAAAACAGAATATTGCAGACCGTATTTTCTTTCAGGAAATTTTTTGCCTCTCCCACCTGCGCCGCGGTCAGAAATTCCTGATTGTATGTGGAAGTGTTCATAAAACAATGTCCTTCGGCATCCGTATAAAGATACTCCATTTCATGCTCTTCCAGATTGGCTTCATTGAACTTTTCACCTGACCGGTACGTCCTCTCGAACTGAGTCCCTGTCACCATATTTTTCAGCTTGCATTTATAGAGTGCCTGTCCCTTTCCCGGCTTGACAAAATCAAACTGCGTAATGATATAAGGGTCTCCGTCAATCTCGATTTTAAGACCTTTTCTCAGGTCGCCGCTTTCATACATGAGCTTGCATATCCTCCTTGATTATGTTAAAAAAAGTTTTGTATTTTCACGTGATTTCTGACAGTCAGCAGATCGGAAGTTCTCCGAAAATGCTCGCCTGGGATTGACAAATCCCAAGTATTTCCGGCGCCGAAGGTTAAAATAGACCGTCAATCCGCCGGGAGCGGTCAGAGGACGCCTGTCATTCCGGTTTTAACCCGAAATCCGGCTTCTGCAAAACTTTTCGATCTACTGATCTATATTTCAAGTAAAGGAATATAGTTTTTAAGAAAAGGTTTGTCAATCAGATATCCCGGCAATTCTCATTTTGAAAAACCGCGTCGGACATTATACTGTCCACCGTTATAACGTGCGCTTCTGAACAATGCCGTAAAACGCCTCTGCTTAAAACAGACGCAGACCGTTTTCTCCGCAAAAACGATTTGCGTCTGTTTTTCTCGTTCCCAAGCCCCGGCTTGGGAACGCACTTGCCGGGGAAGCCCCGGCTTCCCGTGACGGGAGACGGCCCGAAGCCGGGGCTTCGGGTGCAGATGCGTTCCCAAGCCGGGGCTTGGGAACGAGGAAAATCTCCCTTTATGCAAAGCGGGTCTGAAACCCGCTTTACGTCAAAATGAGAATTGCTTCTTGTTGCTGCCTGTGCTTGACATTGTTCTCTCCCTGCTGTATGCTGTCCATTTGTGGTTAAATGAATGTGCGGCATATTGGAAATATCGGATGCCGATTTCAGCCGCGACTGTTTATCGGCTTCATACGAAAGACACAGAGTGAATCCTGAAAAAAATACCGGTTCGCATATCGAAAAATCGAACTCCCGTCTGTCCGTATGTATGCTGGCAAGCGGAAGCAAAGGCAACAGCATTTTTATTTCCGACGGCACCGCGTCCGTGCTTGTGGACGCCGGGCTTTCAGGACTTGAAATCGAGCGCAGGCTGAAATCCAAAGGCATTTCTCCGAAAAATCTTGACGCGCTGATCGTGTCTCACGAACATGCCGACCATATCAAAGGGGTAGGGATATTG
Organism: Desulfatirhabdium butyrativorans; assembly: GCA_020718785.1. Classification (GTDB taxonomy): domain Bacteria; phylum Desulfobacterota; class Desulfobacteria; order Desulfobacterales; family DYRK01; genus DYRK01. The sequence goes on from DYRK01000124.1 coordinate 3,383, forward strand.
TCACGCCGGTTCGGGATTCCCGTGTTCATCTCCCGAAAAACCCGTAAAGCCGGGGCATATCTGCTGGGAAAACTCGATGACTCACTGATACATGATTTCGAATGCGGATCGGATTTCAAAATCGGCAGCCTGATGATACGCCCTTTTTCTTTGTCTCATGACGCGGAAGACCCTGCGGGCTTTACTGTAAGTCAGAACGGAACAAAAATCGGAATTGCCACAGACCTCGGTATTGCTACTTCTATGGTGAAACATCATCTTAAAGGCTGTGCCATGCTTGTTCTTGAGGCAAATCATGATCCGGATATGCTCATTGCCGGTCCCTATCCCTGGCCCCTGAAACAGCGCATCAGAAACAGAACAGGACATCTTTCCAACGAGGCATCCAGAGAACTGCTGGGAGAAATCCGGCATGAGCGGCTTTCCCATGTGATTCTGGCGCATCTGAGCGAAACCAACAATACGCCTGAGCAGGCATTCCGTGTGGTGGGAGAGGCAATCCGCCATCGCTGCAAACTCACCGTGGCTGCTCAGGATATATGCGGGGAAATGATTTCAGTGGGATGGTAGCGGGGACAGGGTTCTTGGTTCTTGGTGCTGGGTTCTGGGGACAGGGTTCTGCTCACTGGCGATCTGCCGGTTCATAAGCACTCAGCACCCAGAACCAAGAACCCAGAACCCAGAACCAAGAACCCAGAACCAAGAACCCAGCACCAAGAACCCAGCACCCAGCAAAGAAAAAACATGAAAATCGCCTTTATCCGTGACAAATATGATCCTTACGGCGGCGCGGAGCGGTTCACGCAGACATTGACTGACTCATTTGCGGAACGCGGCGCGGAAGTGCATATATTCGCGCGTAAATGGATTGAATCCGATACGCCGAATATCCGGTTTCACCGGATCCGCGCATTCGGCTCGCCTTCTCTGCTCCGTCATGCCAGTTTTGTGTATCTGTCCGCTAAGGCTGTGCGTAAAGAAAAATTCGACTTGGTTCAATCAAATGAACGGACACTTTGTCAGGATATCTACCGTGCCGGAGACGGGGTTCATGCCCGATGGCTTGAAATCCGTGCCACCTATGAGAGTTTCCTGAAACGCGTTTCGTTTCGGCTGAATCCCTTTCATCGCTATATCCTCCGGCTGGAACGCAGGCTTTTCGAACATCCTGATCTGAAAGCAGTCATTGTCAACTCAGATATGGTCCGCAGAGAAATCACTTCGAGATTTCGGATTCCCGATGAGAATATTCACACAATTTATAACGGCCTTGACCTCAAAGCTTTTCATCCTCAGCATAAAGCCTCTGCAGGGAAGCCATTCCGTAAGGAATGCAATGTCTCCGATACAACGCCGCTGGTTCTCTTTGTCGGTTCAGGATTTGAAAGAAAAGGATTGACTGCACTCATCAAGGGTATGGCTATGGCCGGCAGTGATGCTAAACTTTGGGTGGTGGGCAAAGGGAAGACCGATTCATATAAAAAGCTTGCAGATGAGATGAGCTTCAACGCCCGCGTCACGTTCTGGGGACCCCAGAAAAATGTGATGCCTTTTTATGCTGCCGCGGATATTTTCGCGCTCCCGACATGGTATGACCCTTTTCCCACAGCAGTACTGGAAGCATTGGCTTCGGGTCTGCCGGTTATCACCACCGCACAATGCGGAGCGGCAGAAATTATCCGACGGGGCAGGGAAGGCTTTATTCTCAGTTCGCCGCACGCTATCCCTGAATTGGCGGGCTACCTGACCAAACTGTATAATACTTCGCAACGAGGTGTTATGTCTGTCAATGCCCGCAAAAAAGCCGAGGAATTCCCGACAGAGCGGACCATCGGAGAATTAGAAGAACTCTACCGGAAAGTAATGAATATGAAATCCATTAGAAATTGTGAAAAAACAGAATCGTAGGTTCATGCCGGCGGCGTGACCCGAATCCGATACATAATTTTAAATGAAACCATGCGACAGTGGCACTGATAAAAATGACAACAATCTCAGTAACAATCATTTCCAAAAACGAAGCCCGCAATATCAAAGACTGCATCGAAAGCGTAAACTGGGCATCCGAAGTCATAGTGACAGATCAGTTCAGCACTGACGGAACTGCGGATATTGCTCGGAGCCTCGGCGCAAAAGTATTTCAGGAAGAATGGCATGGATTTGCAAAACAGAAAAATATCGCAATTGCCAAAGCGCAGGGACCTTGGATCCTGAGTTTGGACGCGGATGAACGGGTGACGCCTCTGCTCAGACAGGAAATCGAGGAAGTCATCAGTAAAGAAAATGCCTGTAAGGGATACTACATTGCCCGGAAAAATTTTTTCTGCAAGCGATGGATCCGTCACGGGGGCTGGTATCCTGACTATAATCTGAGACTGTTCCGAAAAGATGCAGGCTGTTTTGAAGAACGCGCTGTCCATGAAAAGGTCGTCATCGAAGGTACTGCCGGTTATCTCATACATCCGATGGCGCATTACACCTATACATCAGTTGCCGATTATCTCAAAAGATTAGAGCGGTACAGCCGCCTTGCCGCGCTGGAAATCCCGGACCGGAAGTCGTGGACCTGCTGGCATACCCTGACTCTCAGACCCCTGTTTACTTTTATGAGCATGTATCTGCTCAGACTCGGCATTTTAGACGGCAGGCCCGGACTTTTCCTTGCCGTGTCTTATGCTTACTACACATTTTTGAAATACTACCGGTTCTATGAAAAAGACTTCGATGAAGAGTGAGCGGCAGATAAAGCAGATACTCATTTCAGCCCTCGTTACGGTACTGATTGCAGGGGGCTGCAAACAGGACAGGGAGCAAAACGCAAAAGCTTTCAGCCCATGGTCCATAGGCATTTATACCGGCACATCTCCCTTTGACTTCAAATCTCCCGAAGGCATAAAAAATCCGGTGCTGACCGCAGCAGATGTAACCGATGTGCCGGCAACATTCATAGCCGATCCCTTCATGATCAGAGAAGGCGCCTCTTGGTATATGTTCTTCGAAGTATTGAATGCCACAAGCAATCAGGGTGATATCGGATTTGCCGATAGCAGCGACGGTTTTCACTGGCGCTACGGCAGTATTGTATTGGATGAGGATTTTCATCTCTCCTATCCTTATATTTTCAAATATGGCAATGACTATTATCTGATTCCCGAATCTAATGAAGTCAAGGCGGTCCGGCTTTACAAAGCAGTCGAGTTTCCGACAAAATGGAGATTTGAAAACAGACTCCTGAAAGGCGGGCGATTTGCAGATAACTCTGTTTTTTACGATAATCAGCGATGGTGGCTTTTTACAGAAACCAGTTCGCGCCCGCATAACAACGGAACGCTTCGGCTTTATTATGCAAGTCATCTGAAAGGACCGTGGACAGAACATCCTGAAAGTCCTGTGGTGGAGAACGACCCGAACATCGCAAGACCCGGGGGCAGAGTGATAAAATTCGGGAATGAAATTATCCGCTATGCTCAGGATGACTGCCCGTACTACGGCAATCAGGTATGGGCGATGAAAATTACAGAACTTACGACTGTACATTACAGAGAAAAACTCTGCAGACGCGTCGTCAAAGCCGGGGAAAGCGGATGGAACCGATTGGGAATGCACACCGTTGATCCTCATCAGATCAGTCCGAATCAATGGATTGCCTGTGTGGATGGAAAAGGTGAGATCAAGTGATGAAGTCAAGGCTTAAAATAGTACATACGGAAAGTCATTGCCAGTGGGGCGGACAGGAAATGCGGGTCTTCAACGAATCCCGCTGGATGTCTCAGCGAGGACATCATATTGTTGTCATCGCGCCGAAAGATTCTGTGATTTATGAAAAAGCACGTCAGGAAGGCTGGGAGATTTATGATGTTTCTTTTAATGAACTCGGAATGCTGAAAGATTTTTTCCGGATGCGCCGTCTGCTTAAAAAATTCAGCCCGATGTGCTGAACACCCACGGCAACATTGACAGCAAAGTCGTACTTGCTGCCGCGGCAGGACTTGGAATACCTTGTGTTATCAGGTCCCGGCACAGCACGCCACGGATTAAAGATTTGTGGTATAATCGGATACTTTACCGGAAACTGAGCCATTATATTTTCACAAGCGCGCAATTCGTAAAAGACCAGATAGTCAGAGACCTCGGCGTTCCGGAAAATAAAGTTTTCTCATTGCCGAGCGGTTTTTTTGTTCCCCCGGATCTGCCTGAACATGAAGAATCAAGGCGGGCATTGGCGGCTGAACTGAGCCTGAGTCATGATACCCGGTTTATCGGCTTTGTGGGAAGGCTGTCTTCAGAAAAAGGACTTCCCTTTCTTATCGAAGCATTCTTTAAAATCAAAGACATTTTTCCCGGCTGCCATCTGGTGTTAGTCGGAAAAGGAGATCTGCTGCAACGGCTTAAACAGCAGGTTCAACAGTACAGCATTCATGACCGGGTTCATTTTCCAGGATACAGAGATAATCCCTGGATTTATTTCCGGGCTTATGAATGCTTTATGCTTGTCAGCTCGAGATATGAGGCAGCCGCACAGGTTATTCAGCAGGCTATGTATGCGGGATGTCCGGTTATCGGAACAGACGCCGGCGGCATTCCCGACATCGTTATCCACAATGAAACCGGACTGCTGGTTTCCCCGGACAACACGGAACAATTGGCAGAGGCGATCCTGCAAACGCTGAACTATCCGGATGCCGCAAAGCGCAGAGCAGAAAAAGCCTTTCGGTACATCTGCGGCAATCATACCATAGACGTAATGGGAGAGCGGATTCTCGGACTTTATGAACGGCTGATTTCATGAAGCAGGGCAGGTTTTTGCTCTGCCCGCCCTGTAAATGCTCATTCGGGATTGCTCTTCAGATTGCTTCGGCTCCCGCTGATGCTCTTCAACGGACAACAATCATCATTCGTGGAATCACACCCGCTGATGATCTTCAACTGACAAATGACTTCTGCCAATCCTATTTTGTTATCTCCGTTCACATCACAGCCGATGTTCCCTCCCCATCGGATTCCTGTCAACTCCTGCTCTTTATTATCTTTATAACAGACACCTTTTGCCACATCGCCGTTCAGCGTAAAAAAGTATAAATCCAACTGAGTTCCGTCAAGTGCCAAAGCAAAGCATGGACCGCCGTATTGTGTTGAATTCACATAAAAGACACATCCCTCTCTGTTTTTCTGACTGTGACCACACAAAGAAAAAATATTATTAGAATCAGGTATAACTGTTATAACGCTATCGAAAATCAAGACATCCGTATAAACAGATGACTGGACTTCGTAAGCCATAAGCCATTTTGTTCCAATTAAGGGTTTCAGATCATCAAGATTCTCTGAACACCCGTCTGCCTGAAATCTTTCTTGGACAGCACCGAAGAGAGATTTTATCTTATCGGGGTCAGACAGGGTTTTTACATCACGCTTATCATTCCCTGATAAAGATATTTCTTTCAGGTCAGCCGGTTGGATACCGCTGTCCGCAGGATTTTGTGCATATCCCTCGGCGACAAAACAAAAATAACTGATCATCAATAAGGAAACAAGAACGGCTATCGTTTTCATAAGTAATTACATCTCCTTTTTAATTGGGCATAGTTCTATTTTACAAACAATAAAGCTCGAATCCTCTGAAAGTTAATAAAGTTCACCTTATATACTGTCCACCGGCATAATCTGCGCTTCCGAACACTGCCGTAAAACGGTTTTGCAAACCGTTTCTCCGCAAAAACGATTTGCAAAATCGTTTTGCAAAAGCGCAAATTATGACGGCGGTAAGAATATCATAATCATCCGATTACAGCAACCTGATTTCAAAAAAAATGAATACAATCAAAATTATTCTTCTGATTATAACTGATTATAACGCAGGTTGGGTTGAGGCACGAAACCCGACTTATCAGAATAAACGATTTGCGTCTGTTTTAAGCCTCGGCGTCTTACGACCCGATGAAGCATCCGGACTGAAACCCGCAATCAGCCCTGTTGTTATCCTTAATATGAGCAGAAAAAAACTTTTCTTACCCCCTATGTTAAATTTTTTTTCTGACGGGCTGAACTTAAAGCAGACTGCCGGATTGGTCAATAGGGTGGAAGGAGTATTTACATGGAGAATCTTTCCCATATTGAAACTTCAAAAATTTAGGAGTTACGCAGTTGCATGATTTTTAACCGCTAATGGACGCTGATAAACGCCAATTAATAAATTCAAGTGCGTAAGTCCTAAAATTTATGAATAATGCGGATTATCCCTTGACAATAAAAAGATTTCCGTCAAAATTAAGATAATAACGGGTATTTAAGTAACCGTTCACAATTTTTTGTAGGGGCAACCCCCTGTGGTTGCCCTGCGGTTGCCGTGAACACAGGGGGTAAGCACAGGGGCTTACCCCTACATTATGTCGGAAAAAATATGAACGGGTACTTAAGAGGGAACTGAATAAGCCATGATGAACGAAGAGATTTCATCCCAAGAAAACAAATCCGAAGACGTATCAGGCAATGAAATATCTGTTCTGTTCTTCGGGATAATTGTACCAGCCGCGGCTCTGATTCTGGGATGGACTATGCGTTCATCCCCATGTTTTTTTCTTTTTGATCCGATCCCGACCTGCTGGCATCTCTTTATTTACAGCCTGATTCCTATATGTAATCTTTGCTGCCGGTTCACCTTGCTGAAAAAACATCTTCCGATACTCGGATTTCTCAACGGAGCGGCACTCGGAGCCTCATTTTTCTGCACGCTTAGCTTATTGCCTTTTTTTCTGCTCATCATCATCGGAGCCGTTGTATTATACATCAAATGGGAATGGACGATTTTCATTGTATTTACCGGATGGTTCGCGCTGATATTACTGTTTTTCGGAACTCTGGGGATAACGCCTTTGCTGGCTTTCATATCCGCAGCCCGATGCCGTCATCACCTGAAACGCATGATTCCGAAAACCTGCCGCGAAAAAATTCCGGGGACACGAGCCGGATTTATCCTCACGGTCAGTCTGCTTATCATGCTGGAAATTCCCCTGAATATGACGCTGCTGGGAATACATCTGGCTTGTTCGGAAATGCCTGAAAGCCGTAAAAACGGTATCCGGATGCTCCGGCTGTTCGGAGACGAAGAGACCATAATGAAGATGTGTTACGGAAAAATAAGACTCACGCCGCTCGGGTTTTTTTCTTCAATAGCAGCGGAATATCCATCTGATATCTCAGATATTTACTATCGTGTTACAGGAAAGCCTTTTAATACAACTGATCCGTTCACAGACGCGCGGTTCCGGCACCGGAATACAGATATCTGTCTGGGCAGTGAAACCGTGGGCGGAAAGCTGGACGGACTGTCTCTTAGCTTATCCGGCATAGAGGGCGTGATTCATTCGGATGCGGCTATGAGCTATCTTGAATGGACTCTTGAATTTGAAAACATGTCAATGTTGCAACAGGAAGCCAGAGCGCAGATTTCAGTTTTTCCCGGAAGTGCAGTATCCCGTCTGACCATGTGGATTGACGGAGAAGAACGCGAAGCCTTGTTCGCGGAAAATAAAAAAATTCTAAAGGCTTATCGGAACCTCGTCAGCCGGAAACAGGAGGCTGTTCTGGTCAGCGATAAGGGAAACGGCAGAATCATGGTGCAGTGTTTTCCGGTTCCCGGCCGCGGAAAAATGAAAATACGGCTCGGCATCACTTCTCCGCTGTTTCTTGAAAAAGAAAATCAGGGACGGCTCGATATCCCCTGCTTTACAGAAACGAATTTTGACATTCCGGAAAATTTCCTGCATGATATCCGGATAGAATCAAAATATCCCTTGTCAATAAAAAACAGGAAGTTAAAAACAGCGCATTCGGAACATGGGCTTTATTTTATTCAGGGAACAGCCGCGGAATCTGATTTGTCGGAAACAAAGCTTGCGATACTGGCTGCCCGGCCTGCCGCCGCGGTGATGAACTGGTCCCGAGATCCCGCGGGCAGCGGCGCGATATTGCAGATGATCGAAACAGCAAAAAGAATCTGCCCTTCACGGCTGATATTTGTTATTGACGGATCATCGGGAATGCGCGAATTTATCCCTGAAATCGCCAAAGCATTGCTCCGTCTGCCGGAGGGTATAGAATTCGGTCTCACGGTCGCATCGGATACCGCGGCTGCGGAGCCTGTGTCGCTTCGTGCCGGAACTCGTGAAATATATAGGGCAGCCGGAGAGCGTTTGAAAAAAACAGATTGCATCGGCGGACAGGATAATATATCTGCATTGATTCGGGCCTGGGACATTGCCGCGCAAAATAAAAACTCGGCTGTTGTCTGGATTCACGGAGTCCAGCCGGTTTTACTGCAATCGCCTGAAATTATGAAGCAGAAATCCGAAAACTGCCCCGAAGTCTGTCTGTTCGATATTCAGGCTGCAAACGGTCCGAACCGTGTTATTGAGCCGCCGTATTTCAATGGAAATATTGAATCCGTATTCATTTCCGGCAATGTGTCGCGGAATCTGAAAAGACTGTTTTCAGAATGGAAGGGAACACAAAAGCATTATCGCTTTTCACGGTCCGGTATTAAAACAGGCTTCGGTCTGTCGCGGGATCGGGAAACTTCTTCGCATATAACAAGGCTCTGGGCTTATAACGAAGTGCTGAAACTCTGTGCCGCGGATGAAAATGAACGGAAAGAACAGGCGGTTCAGATCGCGGCAGATTATCATATTGTAACACGCGTAACCGGAGCGGCAGTTCTTGAAACACAGGGCAAATACAGCGTGGCAGGTCTGTCTGAATTTTGAAAACATATTTTTACCAACGTCATAAATTGCACTTTATGATTTTTTGAATTCTCAGTATGCAGGATTAATAAAACGATTTGCAAAATCGTTTTACACTATAAGCGAGCGACCTTAAAGACTTATAATTTTTTTGCGGTGGAACAGGCATTTTTGCCTGTTCATAAAGGTCAGACAGAAATGTCTGACCCGCCGAATCTTATAAATCATAATGGTCGGTCGCTTACTATAATCTGCGTTTTTGTAAAACGGCTTTGCAAGCCGTTTTATCGGCAAAACGATTTGCGTCTGTTTCAAGTTTTCGGCATTTTACACTATATCAGGATTAACATAATGGAATTAGAGATAATCAGCAAATATCCCGGAAA
>DYRK01000125.1:0-9257 GCA_020718785.1 Desulfatirhabdium butyrativorans
GCTTAATTTTTGCACTCCGGATTGATGGGGAAGTGCAAAAAAACCGCTGCGCTTACCGGCGCGGAGCGTCGGCACAGGCGTTCCTACGCCGGAGCGTGGGAACGAGGGTCTTTTCGATCTGCTGAAATTCGGATATTGAGCTGTGAAATAATCCCCTTGCTGTCTTTCATTTTTTTCTTGACCTGCTTCGCTATTTGCCATAAATATATATAGATTTTCAGAAATTGAATTTCACAAGAAAGCAGGTCGGAGATCATACTTATTCGTATATCTCCGACCGATGACGCAGTGAAATTCAATTTCTGGAAAGCTATAGATAAGTTTATCCTTCCCGTTGCCGAGCCGGAACTCGGAAACGGGCATTGAAAAAATCATATCTTTCTATTTTGAATAAATTCATAAAGTTGGTGAAAAGAATGATAAACATAACCTTTCCTGACGGGAACATAAAATCCTTTCAATCGCCCCCGACCGGTTCGGATGTGGCAAAAAGTATTTCCGAAGGGCTTGCGCGAAACTGCGTGGCTCTGGAATTGGACGGAAAGCTTGTTGATTTGAACACGGAAATCACGCATGACGCTGTGGTACGGCTCATCACGACCAAAGACAAAGAAGGTCTGGAAATCCTTCGTCACAGTGCGGCGCATGTCATGGCTCAGGCTGTCCTGCATGTTTGCAAAGACGCGAAGCTGACCATCGGTCCCGTGGTAGAAGACGGTTTTTATTATGATATTGACATGGGACCCGTTTCCGAAGAAGATTTTCCGAAAATTGAAGAGGAAATGAAGAAAATCGTCAAAGCCAAACTGCCGATTCAGCGCAGGCTTGTCTCAAAATCCGAGGCTTTGTCTTTTTATGAAAATGAGCCGTATAAGCTTGAGATGATTTCCGATTTGCAGGACGGAACCATTTCTTTGTATGAACAGGGCGATTTTACTGATTTATGCCGGGGACCGCATATTCCCAATACCGGATTTATCAAAGCTTTCAAGCTCATGAAAGTTTCCGGAGCATACTGGCGCGCGGATCAGAGCAAAGCACAGTTGCAGCGGATTTACGGCACAGCCTTTTTCGAGAAAAAAGAATTGGATGAGTACCTGAATTTTCTCGAAGAAGCCAAAAAACGGAATCACCGGAAACTCGGCACCGCGCTGGAACTCTTCAGTTTCCATGACGAAGCTCCGGGTATGCCTTTTTTTCATGCAAAGGGTATGGCAATATGGAATGCGCTTTTGGAATACTGGCGGGAAGAACATCGCGCTGCCGGTTATGTGGAAACCAAAACGCCGATCATGCTGAACCGCAGCCTTTGGGAGCGCAGCGGTCACTGGGAGAATTACCGAGAGAATATGTATTTCTCCAGTATTGACGATTTCGAATATGCCATAAAGCCGATGAACTGCCCCGGAGGAATGCTGCTGTATAATTTCAAACCGCATTCCTACAAAGACCTGCCTATCCGTGCAGGAGAAGTCGGGCTGGTTCATCGGCATGAACTCAGCGGCGTGCTGTCCGGGCTGTTCAGGGTACGCGCCTTTCATCAGGATGATGCCCATATTTTCATGACTCCGGAACAGATTCAGGAAGAAATTCTGGGTGTTCTGAAACTCATGGCTCGGATGTACGGCACTTTCGGACTCGGATTTCATCTGGAGCTTTCTACCCGTCCCATAAAATCTATCGGCACGGACGCCCAATGGAAAATGGCTACCGAAGGATTGAAAGCCGCGCTTGATGCTTATGGCAAAGAATATAAGATCAATGAGGGTGACGGCGCATTTTACGGTCCGAAAATTGATGTTCATATCAAAGACGCCCTGAACCGGACATGGCAATGCGGAACCGTGCAGTTGGATATGTCTCTGCCCGAGCGGTTTGATCTGACATACATCGGCAAAGGCGGAGAAAAACTTCGTCCGGTTATGATTCACAGGGTGATTTACGGTTCTATCGAGCGATTTTTCGGCATTCTGGTAGAACATTTTGCAGGAAAATTTCCTTTGTGGATGGCGCCGATTCAGGTTGAAGTTCTGCCCATGAACGATGATCTGATTCCTTTTGCCGAAGAAGTCAAAGCAGTCATCGAGGCTCAGGGTCTGAGGGCTGAAGTTGACAGCAGAACGGAAAGTCTCAACAAAAAAGTCCGGGAAGCCCAGTTGAATTATATCCCCCTGATTCTGACGGTCGGCGCAAAGGAAAAAGAAGCCGGAACTCTGTCGGTGAGAACGCTGGACGGCAAAGTCAGATACGGTATGACTCGTGAAGCTTTTTTCGGCAAGGTAAGGGATCACATCAGGAATCGGAAGTCGGATACGGAGATTTTTGAATAACTTTCCGATATTCTTAACACCTTCATAATTTGCATTTTCCGGATTATCTGCATGTACGACTTTCAGAAATTAAATTTCACAAGGCAGCAGAGAAGAGATAATACTTTCGTATATCTCCTACCGGTAACGCAGTGAAATTTAATTTCTGATTTGAATTTTTAACACAATTCATTTCACATCAAATGTTATATAGGGTGTCCAATGTCTGATACCTAATGAAATCAGGTGATTCAAAAATGGCATTGCTGACTAAGGAAAACATGAAACTTTTTACTGCAATTATTACAGCGGCTGTCCTTACGCTCGCGGGGTTATCGGCGGCCGCTGCTGAGAAACAGCAGCCTTTTTATCCCGGCGAAAAATTAGTTTTCGATCTGAAATGGACTGTCATAAAAGCCGGAGAAGCCACGCTTGAGGTTTTTCCGATGGAAACTGTCAACGGCGTCAAAGCCTATCATTTTGTAATGACGGCAAAAAGCCTGCCGTTCCTGGATGTCTTCTATAAAATCCGGGATCGGATAGACGCGTATATTGACACAGAAATTACTCATTCGGTTCTATATAAAAAACAACAGAGAGAGGGGAGTACTCACAGGGACGAGGTCGTTCTTTTCGATTGGGAGAAAAAGGAAGTGCAATATTCGAATTTCGGCGAAAAAAAAGCTCCTCTTCCTTTGTCGCCCGGAGCTTTCGATCCATTGTCCGCATTTTACTACACCCGCTTTTTTGATCTCAAAGAAAATATGGTCATTGAACGTCCGGTAACAGACGGAAAAAAATGTGTTACCGGAAAATCAACGGTCAGAAAACGGGAACAAATCGAAGTGTCCGGAAAAACTTACGATGCTTTTCTCATAGAGCCAGAATTGAAACATATCGGCGGCGTGTTTGAAAAAAGCAAAGACGCCAAAATCAAGTTATGGGTTTCCGCTGACCATCGGCACATTCCGCTGAGAATAGAAAGCAAAGTGATCGTAGGCAGCTTTGTGGGTGAGTTGATTTCCGCGGAAGGCACCATGTAGGGGTAAGCACCTGTCATTCCTGCGGAAGCAGGAATCTGTAAAAAAAACTCGGATTCCCGCTTTCGCGGGAATGGCAGCGGAAGATGACAGCCGCCTGATTTTACATTCGGCTGCGTAACATCGGTAATTATCATTTTGTGGCGACAACCGGACACGGGGCTTTGAGAATCACATATTGAGCCGTAGAACCCATGAGAAGTTTTTCGACTTTCGATTTTTTCCTGACGCCGATGATGATTTCATCCACTTCCTTTTCTTTTGCAAATTCGACAATATCTTCTCCCGGAGTCAGCCCGCGGACTAACAGCCTGGTTTCACAGATGATATTCTCATCTTTCAGCACATTTTCGGCATATCTCAGCTCTCGTTCCGCGTTTGCGAATACTTCTCTCGGGACATCCCGTCCGCCTACCATAGATGTAACCACATAAATTTTTTCCGCCTCAAAAGCTCTTGCATGTTTTTTCGCAAGCCCCAAGGCATCCCCTGCTTCTCTGGAAGAGTCATAACACACCATTATTTTCATTTTTTATCCTCCCTGTCTGATATGAATTTATTTATTTTTCAGGTAATTCTATCCTAAAAACCGCGGGCGGAACAGGTTCGTTGATCGAAAGAAACTGCAATCCCAATGTGGTATAATCTCCGTTTGCGGTTCTGAACTCGATCTGACTTGGGAGCCAGTTCCGGGAGTTGACAATGATGCTGAGGAAACTGATATATTCCAGGATATATTTTTTTCTGGGTATGAACTGGAGATGACAGGCCTCATCTGAAGACGGAGGCGAAACCAGACGGATATTATATTTTTGCTTTAATTTTTCAAGCGGTTCCCCGATGCCGAAATATTTCCTGATAATACTCGTTCCCACATACCTTTTCTCAATTTTATGCAGATCAGGATAATACATTGTCAGCCGGTTATCACTCAAAAGAAGTTTCATGGGCAAAGCGCCGGTGATTTCTATCAGCAGTTTGCCTGAATCGTCAAAACAGACTGTCCCTTCTGAAAATAATAAGTTAGCAGGCATATTTGTCTGTTTGAGTTTGGCAAACTTTGCAGTAAATGACTTTAAGTTTTTCCCGCTTTCTTTCACAGCCCTGAGAACCTGATCCGCATCCCGAAGGGTTTCGGATTCCGACGGATATGCCGGCATCAGCAGAAGACTGACAGATAAGATCAATGACCGAACACATAGTTTTCTCATAAGATATCCTTTATGTTTTGTTCATAATATGCCGGATAAGTCATTCCCACCCGAACTTTTCTCTCAGCAGTTCTACAGTTTTGGAATTCACGTTCAGAGTTTTCATCTCCTGTGCCGAAACCCACCGGGCATCCAGGGCATCGTCTCCGGGTCTCGGCTCTCCGCTCACGTAGTCAGCGATCAGGTCGGCAATCACGTAATGGAACTGAACCTGTCCCGAGTCATCCCGCACAATCGAGTCAAAAGTAAAGACCGGCTCCCGTGCCTGAACCACGATGCCGGTCTCCTCATAGACTTCCCGCTCCGCAGCCTGCTGAAGCGTTTCTCCCAGTTCCACACTGCCGCCCGGAATTGCCCACATTTTCTCGGCAGGAGCATGCCCCCGAAGTACTAGCAGTACCCGGTTTTCTTTAAAAACAACGGCTCCGGCGGCTGCCCGTGGGCGATCCGGATAAATTGAAGCTGATTTTGACGTATGCACAGTTTTCATGCCAATATTTCTGCGGCTTCTCTCATCAGTCTGCCGATAGCCATTTTTTGGGGGCATCGCTGTTCTGCTATTGAGTAATCAAGATGAGCAATATTGCTCCGGACATTCGGCGGAATATCTTTAAAAAGAAGTCTTGCCCGGTCTCTGTCTCCGTAGTCTCGATAGTACATAAGATAGCGCATAATATCGCAGACCGGCACATCCCCGTCAATTACCGATTCGCAATGATACGAACATCCCCGGCAGTAATCCGAGGCTGTTTCCTGAGCATACTGTCCGAGCAGTTCCCTATCCCGTGAGGAAAGTTTTGTCTTATCCGCGGCAGCCGCGACATTTGCCATAAGAACCGTCATATTGGGCATCTGGGAACAGATACTCGCAATATTCGGGTTGTCCCATACAGCCTTGAGTTTTGCCTGCTTGTCGCTGAAACCTTTTTCCATGAATCTCCCGGCAAGTTTCAACTCTGTTTCCGTATCTGTCTTTACAGCGCCGCCGCCCTGTGTTTTCATGGCAGTCAGGCCGATTCCGGCTTTTGCACAGGCTTCAACGGCCTGTTTCATGTCCTCATTGTGCATGAGACGGAAATTGTAAGACATCATAATGCCGTCAATCCAGCCCGATTTTGCGGCTTCGCTGAGACATTCTTCCATGTTCCGATGAGTGCTGAATCCGAAGAAGCGGATTTTTTTATCTGCTTTGGCTTTCTCAGCCCAAGCCTTTGTTTTGCCGTCTAATTCGCCGATGCTTTTGATACCGTGGACAAAATAAAGATCAATATAATTCGTGTTCATCCGTTCAAGGGAGCGGTTGAGCAGATCGCTCATGCCTTCGGGACCCCGTTCATCGGATTTTGACACAAGAAATATTTTTTCTCTGTCCCCCGGATTTTTCTTGAAATACTTGCCGATGCCTTCCTCACTTTTGCCGCCTTCGTAGCAGTCAGCGGTATCCCAGTAAGTAACGCCCCATTCAAGTGCCTGTTTCAGCAGCAGTTGATTGGAAGGGATGTCAAACATGCCGCCGAGTGCAAGAATTGAGACATTGACTCCGGTTTTCCCGAAAGGACGGGTCGGCACACGCACCTGCGCCGGCGAATCTTTCTGTGCAAGCACTTCGCCGGTTTTCATCATAGGTCCAAGCACTGAACCGACGCCGACCGCGCCCGCGGTTTTCAGAAAATCTCTGCGTGAACAGGCTTTTTTTTCTTCAGACATTTTTTACTCTCCTTTGTAACTGGTGTTTGATGAAAATAGCCCGGCAATTTATTGCCGGGTACAGCGAGAGGTTCATTTTTTCCGCAATCCGGTCCCGGCAATAAATTGCCGGGCTATTCTCAAATGTCCCTCCGGGACAAAAAATGTTCAATCAAAGCTTTTACGAAAAATTCATCATTTTTGCTTTCGACTATAAGAATATTACTCACCTCCGAACCCCATTCCCTGACTGATTTCATATTTCAAAGTTTCCAAATCCCTCTTTATTCCGATCAGCTCACCGGATTTTATATTTTCGGCGATTTCGAAATATGACGCTTTTTCTTTTGACGCATCATCAGCCCTCGGCTGTTCATCAGCCGGATATTTTTTATTTGTAGTCAAAAACGAGCTTGTCCTCTGCCACATCAATAAAGACATTCCCCCCGCTTTCAAGCCGTCCGAACAATATCTCATCTGCGAGAGAATCTTTGATTTCCGTCTGTATGAGCCGGGAAAGGGGTCTCGCGCCGTATTTTGGATCATAGCCTTTTTTCGCAAGCCATATTCTTGCCGGATCCGAAAGAGTCAGACAGACTTTTTTCTCTGCCAACTGCGAGTTGATTTCCTTCATGAACTTTTCGACTACCTTTTCCATGATCTCAACGGTCAGGGCATTGAAGGTAATGATACCGTCCAGACGGTTTCTGAACTCAGGGCTGAAAAAGGATTCAATGGCTTTTTTACCTTTGCTTTCAGTATCATACTTGGCATCCATAATGCCGAATCCGATGGATTGTGTACTCATTTCTCTCGCGCCGGCATTGGAAGTCATAATGATAATGACGTTTCTGAAATCGGCTTTTTTCCCGTTGTTATCCGTGAGGGTCGCATAATCCAGCACCTGAAGCAGAATATTGAACAGGTCCGGATGAGCCTTTTCGATTTCATCCAGCAGCAGCACACTGTGGGGATGTTTTCGGATACCGTCTGTGAGCAGTCCGCCCTGATCGAAGCCGATATATCCGGGAGGCGCGCCGATAAGACGTGCCACCGCGTGTTTTTCCATGTATTCGCTCATATCAAAGCGGAGGAACTGGATTCCGAGATTCACGGACAGTTGTTTGGCAACCTCGGTTTTGCCTACGCCCGTAGGCCCCGTAAACAAAAAAGAACCTACAGGACGCCCCGGAGTTCCGAGACCTGCACGGGATCGCTTGATCGCAGTGGCAAGAGCTTTGATTGCGCCTTCCTGACCGAAAACCCATTGTTTCAGACTGTCTTCAAGGCTTTCCAGTTTGCTCTTGTCAGAGACAGACACGCTGACCGTGGGAATCTTTGCCATTTTTGCCACCACTTTCTCAATATCCGAAGGATGGACTTTCTTTCGGCGGGACGCTCCGGCAAGACGGAGAGCCGCGCCGGTTTCGTCAATCACATCAATGGCTTTGTCCGGGAGATAGCGATCATTGATATATTTGGCTGAAAGCTCCACAGCAGCTTTAAGCGCGGCTTCCGTATAAGTGATTCCGTGATGCTCTTCATAACAGGATTTCAGTCCTTTGAGAATCTTGACAGTTTCCTCCGCGGACGGCTCAGGAACCTCTATTTTCTCAAAGCGCCGGGACAAAGCCCGGTCTTTTTCAAGATGATTATGATATTCCTCATAAGTAGTAGAACCGATACAGCGCAGTTCGCCTGTTGAAAGAAAAGGCTTCATAATATTGGACGCGTCCATAGAACCGCTACTGGTCGCTCCTGCGCCTACAATTGTATGAATTTCGTCAATAAACAGAATAGCATCTTTTATTTTTTTCAATGCCGCGATAACTGCTTTTAGCCTCTGCTCGAAATCTCCTCGGAATTTTGTCCCGGCAAGCAATGCCCCGAGATCCAGCGAAAAAATACGCACTTCTTTGAGCAGATCAGGAACATCTCCGGCATGAACTTTCAATGCCAGTCCTTCAGCCAAAGCAGTCTTTCCCACACCCGGCTCTCCCACAAAGATCGGATTGTTTTTCCTGCGCCGGCAAAGTACCTGAACTGTTCGCTCCAATTCCACTTCGCGCCCGATGAGCGGATCTAATTTTCCTTCGGCAGCCCTTTCCACAAGGTCTGTCGTAAACACCTTGAGCGGATTGACTTTTTTCTTTTTCTTTTCATCATCTGCATCCGCAGCTTTGTCAGATTTGTCTCCTGCATCTCCGTCGGAATACGCTTTGGGCGATTCATGGGAAATATAATTTAACACATCCAGCCGGCTGACTCCTTCCACGTTCAGGAAATAAACTGCATGGGATTTTTCTTCCTGAAGCATGGAAGCCAGAATGTCGCCTACATCCACTTCCTGCTTTTCAGCAGACCGGGCATGATTCACGGCTCTCTGGATCACCCGCTGAAATCCGTTGGTCTGCTGAAACACGTAGTCCCGTCCCTCGGGAATCGCCTCCATCCGTTCTCTGAAAAAATTCTCCAGCGCGGCTTTCAGTTTTTCAACATTTCCCCCGCAGTGAGAAATAACTTCTATGCCTTCGCTGTCATGCAGGATGGCAAAAAGGATATGCTCAATACAGACATGGGGATGTCGTCTTTTCTTAGCTTCCCTGACCGCAAACCCGAGGGTCGCGTTCAAATCTTTACTGATTATTGTCATTCTTCCTCCATGCTGCACTTTAACGGAAACCCGTGTTCCCGGGCCAGTTTATGAGCAGTGTCAACTTTGGTTTCAGCCACTTCGTGAGAATACACTCCGCATATACCGACACCTTTTTCATGGACGTTCAGCATAATCTGCATGGCTGTTTCCGGTGCTTTGTTAAAAACATACATGAGAATTTCCACAACAAAATCCATGGTTGTATAATCATCATTGTGAAGCAGTACCTTGTACATGGGAGGTTCCTGAATATCCTCGACTGTTTCGGAACTTATTTCTTCTTCTGCTTCAGGACTGTAAAGACCCATCTGATCCTCCTTTAAGTGAGAAGTGAGGAGTGAGAAGTGAGGAGTGA
>DYRK01000125.1:9357-12497 GCA_020718785.1 Desulfatirhabdium butyrativorans
TTTCATTTCCCGCAGCATTTTTTATATTTTTTTCCGCTTCCGCAGGTACAGAGTTCGTTTCTGCCGACTTTTTTATCCCGCTTCACCGGTTCTTTTTTTCTGGCTTCGACGCCGCCGTCTCCGCCGGAATAAACAAGCTCTTTCTCTTCAGGCTGACTGAGCTGTGCGATATCTTCGGACCTGACCTGTACCCTGAACAGACGCTCCAGCGTTTCTTCCTTGATCCTTGAAATCATAAGTCCGAACATGTCAAAGCCCTCTTTTTTGTAAACAATCAGAGGATTCTGCTGGGCATATCCCCTGAGTCCGATTCCTTCTTTCAGATGATCCATGTTCAGGAGATGGTCTTTCCAAAGGCTGTCCACGCGTTGCAGCATCAGAATCCGCTCCAGTTCTCTGCATCGGTTCCCGCCGATTTCAGCCTCTTTCCGATCATAGCGTTTCCCGGCTTCCTCAATAATCCGCCGTGCCAGTTCGTCTCTGTCCAATCCCTGGGGATCAATATTCAGATGAAAATTGAAGAGTTTGAAAACAGCATCGTTCACGCCCCGGAGTTCCCATTCTTCAGGCGGAACATTCTCATCTGCAAATGTATCCGCGATTTCTTCGGCTTTTTCCGAAATCAGGTCAAGAATGGTATTCCGCATATCTTCACGGGCATGTTTCAGAATAAGGGACCGATAGGCATCGGCTTCTTCCTGATCCAGAATCTCTTCCAAATCTTCCGCAAGCTCGCCCGCATCTTCATATTCCTCATCCGCGAGGTCTTCGAGCTTATACAGAACATCATCGGGAACCCCTGCCGCGGCAAGTTCGGCAACGGCTCTTTCGTTCAGTCTGAAAAATTCCCCGCTCATGATTTCCCGGCGGTGCCGGTAAATGACTTCGCGCTGCTGGTTCATGACATCGTCATATTCAAGAAGCTGCTTACGGATTTCGAAGTTGTGTCCTTCCACTTTTGCCTGAGCATTTTCAATGGATTTGCTGATCCAGTGATGCTCAATCGGTTCGCCTTCTTCCATGCCCAGCCATTCCATCGCGCCGGTGATGCGCTCTCCTCCGAATATTCTGAGCAGATCATCTTCCAGCGCGAGATAAAAACGCGAGGAACCCGGGTCCCCCTGCCGTCCTGAACGTCCGCGCAACTGATTGTCAATACGCCGGCTCTCATGCCGCTCAGTTCCGATGATGTGCAGACCGCCGAGCGACACAACTTCGTCATGTTCTTTTTGCCAGCGCGATTTTATGTCGGCGATCTGCGCTGAATCCGGCTCAGTGATTTTGGCGACCTCGGCTTCCCATTTGCCGCCCAGCACAATATCCGTACCGCGGCCTGCCATATTGGTGGAAATCGTGACCGCGCGTTTGCGCCCGGCTTCGGCAATGATTTCAGCTTCTTTTTCATGGTGCTTGGCATTCAGCACCGTATGCCTGATTCCGCGTTTTGCAAGTTTTTTGCTCAGACTCTCGGAAACATCAATGGAAATCGTTCCCACCAGAACAGGCTGCCCCTTTTCGTGGAGTTGTACGATCTCATCCAAAACCGCTTCGTATTTTTCCGCTTTGGTTTTATAAATCATATCAGGATGATCTGTGCGGATCATGGCCTGATTTGTGGGAATCACCATCACATCCAGATTGTATATTTTCTTGAATTCGGCAGCTTCGGTATCCGCGGTTCCGGTCATGCCGGCAAGCTTCCTGTACATTCTGAAATAATTCTGAAAAGTGACGGTGGCAAGTGTCTGGTTCTCGTTTTCTATCTTGACATCTTCTTTTGCCTCAAGTGCCTGATGAAGCCCTTCGCTGTATCGCCTTCCGGGCATGAGCCTGCCTGTGAATTCGTCAACGATTATGACCTCTCCGTCTTTGACAATATAATCCACATCCCGTTTGAAAAGGACATGTGCCTTGAGTGCCTGATTGACGTGGTGCAGCATTTCTATGGACTTGGGATCATACAGATTTTCAACCCTGAGCATTTTTTCCGCAGAAGCTACACCTTCTTCGGTCAGAATGACAGACCGCGCTTTCTCGTCAACCGTATAATCTTCTTCGCGCTTGAGCCGCGGAATGATTTTGTTTACCTGAGAGTACAGGTCTGTGGATTTTTCCGCGGGGCCCGATATGATGAGCGGAGTTCTGGCTTCGTCAATCAGGATGCTGTCAACTTCGTCAACAATGGCATAATTGAGTTCGCGCTGAACCAGCGAGTCTTTGTAGAATTTCATGTTGTCTCTGAGATAATCGAAGCCGAACTCATTGTTTGTGCCGTATGTGATGTCCGCGCCGTATGCTTCCTGACGCTCGTCATCATCAAGTCCGTGAATCACGGTGCCGACCGAAAGACCGAGAAATCTGTATATCTGCCCCATCCATTCGGTATCGCGCTTTGCCAGATAATCGTTTACCGTGACAATATGCACGCCTTTGCCCGAAACAGCGTTCAGATAGGCAGAAAGTGTTGAAACCAGCGTTTTTCCCTCGCCGGTTTTCATTTCAGATATTTTGCCTTTGTGAAGCACCATTCCGCCGATGAGCTGGACATCGAAATGCCGCATGTTCAGGGTACGGACAGAGGCTTCCCTGACCGTTGCAAAAGCTTCGCAGAGCATGTCATCCAAAGATTCTCCGTTGTCATGCCGCTCCCGGAACCTCAGGGTCTGATCTTTGAGTTCGTCATCGCTCATTGCCTGCATTTTCGGTTCCAGAGCATTGATCTCTTCCACCGCGGGCTGCAATTTTTTCAGTTCTCTTTCGTTTTTGCTTCCGAAAATTTTTGTCAGAAAATCAAATATCATTTACTGTATATTCCTTGTATTGAATTGAGAAATGGAATTTGGGAATCGAAGCTTGTCACCAGCCGGAGGTCCGGATTTTTGTTAATGTTCCGTATAATCGGGAGATTACATAATAATATACATCTGTATCACACTACTTTTATCATAAAATCGAAATAACTGTCAAGATAAGATGATATTTCCGGCAATTCTGATTTTGATTTTAACCGCTGATTAACGCTGATAAACGCCAATTAATCGGAAAAATAAATCCGAGTGCGTAATTCGCGTTTTCTCGTTTCTCGTTTTCTCGTTCCCAAGCCCCTGCTTGGGAACGCACTTGCCGGGGAGGCTCCCCGG
>DYRK01000757.1 GCA_020718785.1 Desulfatirhabdium butyrativorans
CCGGGGCTTCGGGCGCAGATGCGTTCCCAAGCCGGGGCTTGGGAACGAGGAAAAGAAAAAACGACTTGGAAAGTCGTTTTACTGTAAAAGGAACTTTTTTTTATGTCCCTGAAATCGAAATTTGTCGTGATTCTGCTCATCTTCTTTATCCTGTACGGCATAGCGGATTTTGTTGTCGATCAGTTCATCATTCTCCCGACCTTTCTGTCTCTCGAACAGGATGAAGCCCGTAAAGATGCAGAGCGCACATTAAGAGCTATCCGACGTGAGATTTATCATCTCGATACCCTTTGCCATGACTGGTCTGCGTGGGATGAAACCTATTCGTTTGTCCGGGACCGCTCGGAAGAGTACGTCCAGAGAAATCTGCTGCTGACGACATTCACGGTCAACAGGCTGAATCTTATCTTTATCTGCGATAAGGACGGAAAAGTGGTATGGGGAGAGGTCTATCATCCTGAAACTGATGAGAAAATCCGGATGAAGGAGTTTCCGGAAGATATTTTTCCGGCAGAACATCCTCTGTTCGGGTACAAAGAAAAGAGCAAAAAACCGCTCGGAGATATCTCTGCTGCCGGAATTTTTGTGACTCGGGCAGGCTTTCTGATGGTTTCCTCACGCCCGATTCTTACCAGCAGCAATGAGGGACCTGCCGAAGGAATCTTCATCATGGGCCGCTTTCTGACTGATAAAATGATCAGCGATCTCGCGGAACAGACACAGGCGGATTTCCGGATTTTTCCGACTCGGTCAGATTCTATACCGGCTCATCTGAGAGATATTCCGAGCCTTATCACGGAAACATCTCCTTATCTCATCAGAGATGAAGATGAGGATCATCTCCTGATTTTCACCACTTTTCCCGATATCAGCGGAAATCCTGCGTTTCTGATCTGCTCGAAGATTTCCAAAGCTATTTCCGAAAGAGGAAATATCGCTATCCGCTACGCCATGATGACAGAGGCGGCAGCGGTATTTGCGGTTGTAGTTCTGCTGCTGATTCTGATTCAGCGGACGATTCTCAGACCCGTGAGATATTTGACGAAACATGCCCTGTCTGTCGGAAATACCGGCGATCTCTCTGCAAGACTTTCCATGAACCGGACAGATGAAATCGGCATCCTCGGCGCAGAGTTTGATAAAATGCTGGCAAAGCTTGAGACACAGACTGCCGAATTGGCAAGAGTGAATGAACAGTTGAAAGAAGATATTGCCGAACGGAAAAAGACCGAAGAGGCATTACGCGAAAGCGAGAAATATTACCGCTCGCTGCTTTACAACATGCACGAGGAAATCATCGTCATAGACAATGAGCATCGGATAAGCGATGCAAACAAAGATTTTCTGTCCATTGCGGGCAGAAAACGCGAAGAGGCTGTGGGACGCTACTGCTTTCATGTTTATCAGGGCTTTCAGGAAATCCTTGATCCCCGAGGCAATTGTCTGCTCGGAGAAGTTTTTCACACGGGAAAGTTGCAGACCTGCCGTCACAAAACTCTCAAAGAAAACGGCTCAGAGACATGGACAGACCTTCTGATGTCTCCTCTGAACGACGACTGCGGAAAAGTCACCCACATAATCATTGCAATGAGAGATGTGAGCAAAGAAGTCCGGCTCGAACACGGGCTTCGTCAGGCTCAGAAAATGGAAGCCATCGGAACACTGGCCGGAGGCATTGCCCATGATTTCAATAATATTTTAATGACGATGATGCTCAATACCGAGTTTGCGCTAAAGAAAATGCAGGATGACTTCCGGGTACGCCAAAGTCTGGAACTTTCGCTTAAAGCCGGTTATCGTGCCAGAGATCTGGTAGAACAGATTCTGACCTTCGGCCGCAGCACCGGCAGAGAACTGATTCCCTTAAAAATCTCGGCCATTGTCAAAGAATCTCTGAAAATGCTCCGCACTTCGCTGCCGGAAACTGTAGAAGTCCGCCAGCATATTGAGCTTGAATCGGATACGGTTATGGCAGCACCTTCCCATATTCATCAGATTATCTTCAATCTCTGCACCAATGCGGCACACGCCATAGGAAAGGAACGCGGCATTCTTACGGTAAGCCTTGTCGAAGCACTTGCGGATACCGATAACTATACGGATATTCCCCCGGGACAATATATCATACTCTCGGTAAAAGATACGGGTGAAGGCATTGCTCCGGAAGTAATGGACAGAATTTTCGAACCTTTTTTCACCTCAAAAGCCCCCGGACAAGGCACAGGCATGGGGCTTGCCGTGGTTCACGGAATTTTAAGCGAAATCCACGGCTCGGTCAAGGTGCGGAGCGAACCCGGAAAAGGAACGGAATTTGATATTTTTCTGCCCAAATTTCAGGAAAAGACAAACCACAATTTGCCGTAAATCTTTCCGGAGTGCAAAAATAGAGCGGAGCGGTTTTTTGCCGTAAATCTTTCCGGAGTGCAAAAATAGAGCGGAGCGGTTTTTTGCACCCTGCCGAATTTTCTGAAATATGCAAAAAAACGCTGCGCTCTATTTTTGCACTCCGGAATTTTTTTCTCGCCTGTTGACTTAGTCCCGGAGACCGTGAAATAATCCGATTTCAAATATGGCAAATATCTTAATTGTTGACGACGATAAAATGATCTGCGATTCGCTGGTCC
>DYRK01000758.1 GCA_020718785.1 Desulfatirhabdium butyrativorans
GCTGTCAACCAGGACTTCCATGAAACGTCCCCATCTGCCGATAAACAGATCCTCCGTCTTTTTCAGCCGTTCGGCAAAGTTTCTGTCTGTTTCCTGAAATTTTCTGTCTGTTTCCTTGAATTTTCTATCTGTCTCCTTGAATTTTCTATCTGTCTCCTGGAATTTTCTGTCTGTTTCCTGGAATTTTTTGTCTGTTTCCTGAAACATCTGCCAGACCCGCTCAAAACCTTTTTCTATGGACTGAGATTCCATTATTTCCTCCGAACTGTTCCCAAAAGCCTGTTTATCTGCGCTTTCCGAATTTCTGTAAAACGCCAAAACTTAAAATAGATGCAAGTCGTTTTACAGAAAGCTCAAATTATGACAATGGTAAGAATATAAAGCAGCAAAAACATTTTTTCACGACATTTTTCAGATATTTTTTCAGACAGGTTCAATTATAGCTGTAATTTAAGATGATTTTGTCATTTATGCCGCAGTATTTTTTTGTAGGGGTTTGCCGCCGGCAAACCCCTGCTCCATGATTTTGCACCCCGGTCAGTTTCATACACAATCCGTCACGGGATGCACTTCCCGCACAATCTGTCCGTGCCGCAGGTCGCGGCAATGCAAAAGTACAACTTTTGCACTCCGGTTTTTAATGCAGAAGCTTACGCATGATATAAACCGCTTCCGGCATCCCGATCCGTCCGTCTGCATTCACATCAGCCTGAATATTCGGCGAGCTGGATATTGTTTTGCCGATCATCAATTGGAAAGCCAAGATCGCATCTTTCAGCTTCAGAGAACCGTCTCCGTCAATATCGCCTTTAGAATCAATGACATATTCCCCGGTGGCGATGCCGCCCGCTTTTCTGTCGGTTTTTCTGTACGCAACAGCTTTGAGCGTCAGCGTTTTCGAAACCGATATCGGCACGTTGTTATAATCGGCTGAAGATTCAGTCGGATCATTGCCGTCGGTTGTGTAAAAGATAACGACATCGGGCGTGGCGCAGGACAGGCGCACAAGCTGAGAAGCGGTGTAGATTCCGGGTTCCGGTGAAAACACAGGTGTCGCAACAGTTCCTTCGATGATATAGGTTCCCTCGGCAACATCGCTGTCAAGATAGCCATCTTTGTGAGCTATAGCTTTGAGCGTCAGGGTTTCGGATACGGAAACAGGATCCGCATAACCTAGTGAAAGTTCCGTGGGACTGTTTCCGTTTGTCGTATAGCGTATCACAGCCCCGGGTATATCGGAAGAAATCACAATCTGCTGCGGTTCGCTGTAAGTTCCGGGCTTGGGCGAGAATACCGGCAGGGCGATCTTGGGAGTAAAAATATATTTGCCCTCGGTCACGGAACTTTGTGCAAAGCCCTCTCTGAAGCCCACGGCTTTGAGTGTCACCGTTTCCGCTATCTCGACAGGAGATTCGTAAAGCGGAGAATTCTTCGTGGGAGTGTTGCCGTCTGCGGTATAGTGAATGACCGTATCCGCACTCGAACAGGACATCGTGACATGCTGAACCGTGCTGTATTCGCCGGGCGGAGGCGAAAAAATCGGCGGTGCTGTTTTTTCAAGACTGATGATGTATTCTCCGCTTGTGATGCCGCTTGCTTTCCCATCAATCTTTCTGTATGCAGCCGCTTTGACCGTCAGGGTTTTTGAAACAGATACCGGCACATTGTTATAAGCCATCGAATATTCTGTCGGATCTGTACCGTCGGTTGTGTAACGGATGAAGACATCGGGAGTGGCACAGGACAGGCGCACAAGCTGGGAAGCGGTGTAGATTCCGGGCAGCGGCGAAAACACAGGGGTCGCAACGGTTCCTTCGATGATATATGTTCCCTCGGCAACGTCGCTGTCGAGATAGCCGTCTTTACAGGCTTTGGCTTTGATTTTCACAGTCTCGGACACGGGAACAGGGGCAGTATAACCCGGCGAAAGTTGCGTGGGACTGCTTCCGTCAGTTGTATAGCGTATCACAGCCCCCGGCACGTCAGAGGAAATCTCAATCTTCTGCGGTTCGATGTAACTTCCGGGCTTGGGCGAGAATACCGGCAGGGCGATTTTGGGAGTAAAAATATAGATGCCTTCGGTCACGGGGCTTTGTGCAAACCCTTCTCTGAAGCCCACGGCTTTGAGTGTCACGGTTTCCTTTATCTCGACAGGAGATTCGTAAAGCGGAGAATTCTTCGTGGGAGTGCTGCCGTCTGCGGTGTAGTGAATGACCGTATCCGCAGTCGAACAGGACATTGTGACATGCTGAACCGTGTTGTATTCGCCGGGCGGAGGCGAAAAAACCGGCGCTGCCGCTCTTTTGGGAGTCAGGACAATATTTTTTTCTACGATATTGTTCGATCCCTTGTCCACAGTCACCGAAATCGGAGAAGATGACTCATACCCGTCAGCGTCAACAGTCAGTTGATAGGCGCCGACCTGCGGGATGATTTCGCAGTTGCCGTCGCTTCCGCTTACACAGGGATAATCTCCGGCTTTTGCCATCGCATTTCCCACCGGTTTGTCGGAAACCGAATCTTTTACAGCAAGCACGATTCTTCCGGTATCCGGGCCCGTGGGTATTCTGACTTCGAGGCGGTAATTCGTGTTTGCGCCGAAGATATCCGGGTCCGCATT
>DYRK01000759.1 GCA_020718785.1 Desulfatirhabdium butyrativorans
CAGCACGTCAGCACGTCAGCACGTCAGCACGTCAGCACGTCAGCACGTCAGCACGCATAACTGCGCCTTTAATCAGCACAAAAAATTTCATCCCCTTTTTCAGCTTTTTTATCCGTCTTCCGCGTTCACCCACACCAGAAATCCGTTCATTTTTATTCATCCGATGTTGCCGAGACCCGACGGGTGAGGTGTTTTCTTTCAGATAACAGCACCATAAGACTGTTTTCATAACATAAATCTTTTCAAAGAAAGGAGAAGTAATGCTTAAAAAGTCTGTTACAACAGGTATCGCTTTAACAATGTTTATCCTGAGTCAATTTTTTTGTGCCGGATGTGCCATAATCACATCAGAAGCACCGATAGGAAAAGGCTACAAGTTTCAGATCGAATCAATCGGTTCAAGGGCTGAGGTTCGTAATATCTGCCTGACATTTGAACAGATCAGAACCCTTATTCCCGGAAGTCATATTCCACCCGGAGCCACTGAAGCATCCTGCTATCAGGTATTTTTCATTACCAGCAGCACTTCGGCAATTACCAACTCTATCAAAGAGTTTCTTGTGGCAAAAGATGAATTTGACAGCACTCTCGGAGAAATACTGAAAGCCAGAAACATTAAGGACGCCGGAACAAGAGTTGCTGCCGTAACAGCATCGTCCGCTGCTGCCGTTACTCCTACACGGGTTGTCAGCAACGCAGCAACAACAGCAATAGTATCCGATGCTTTGGATAAAAAACCTGAAGAAGTGAAAGCAAGAGCCGAAGCTGTAGGAAGGCAGCTTACCGAGCCGCAAAAAGAGGGACTTATCAGAAACCTCGAAGAAATCAAATCCGAAACCGCAAATGACAAAGTAAAGGAGGGCGTAAATGCTGCAATCGAATCATTACAACCGAAATAATCACAGGATGTGGATCAGAATCATCTGTATTGTATGTATTGCAATCTGGACAAGCGGCTGTATCACTACAACTGCTACATACAGAATTGTTGACAACAACGCCAGAGTTATTCAGAAGCTGGAAGGCTCTGCACCCGGAGGAGATGTGGCAACGCTGGTAGTCTATTACGGTCCGGATGTTCCGCCGTCAATTGACTCCAGAGTTAATAATGAGGACTTTGTAAAAGCCACAGCACGACTCTCGCGCGAAGCTTTATTGATTGCTCTGAAGACATTGATACAATAAACGGATAATTGAACAAGGGGCTATAACTAACTCCTTGTTCAGTCAATCTCAGAAACCGGAAAGGAAATTTTAAATGAAGAAACTGTATCACATTATCATCTCTTTTGTGTGTCTCATGGTATTCGCATTGTCGCTGGCAGGTTGCGGAATTTTCACCTCGCCGATGGAAAGACCGATTATTGAAGACCATGCAAAGAGTAAGGAAATAACGACTTTTGCAACAATTCCGTCAAGGCGCATGGTTATTATCAATCCCGAACACATAAAGAATGGTAAAGAGGCAAACGACGTTTTTATCTGTGCCGAACCTTCGCCCGATGTTTCGGATAATCTCGCAAGCTCTTTGGCAGCAACGCTTACGGGAAAGGGGTTTCTGGGCGGAAATGCTTCCAGCGAAGCTTCTGTCAACATTTCAAAGGCTCTTGCGACTACTGCCCAGTTTTTGTTCAAGCGGACTCAGGGGATTCAGCTTTACAGAGACGGCATGTATAATCTCTGTCAGGCAAGGATGAACGGGGTAATAGACGATCAGCAATATTTTGATGAAGCGGGTAATCTGCTCGACGCAGTAATTCCTCTTGTCGAAAAGGAAATTCCACTTCTTTACCCTGTACAAAAATCGGATTCTGAGAAACCGGCTGACAAGGCAACAGCTACAACTGGCAATACAACCTCCACAACCACAACCGGCGGTACAAGTGCCACTGTAACAATAGAGCCGCTGAAACAGCCTCAGAAGTAACTAACCTTATTCCTCTTCCTTTCAATCAGGAAGGGAAGAGGAACAAACTTTGTAAAGAAAGGAATCACAATGAAAAAACTCTCTCAAATCATCATCATAGCCCTTGTCATTTTCACGACAGCGGCTGCACACGCAGCAGGAGGCTGGCAAAGCGGATTTCATCTGCCCGGACTGGACGGCGGCAGCGGGGTGCTTGCTCTTGCGTCTGACAGTGCGGGTAATCTGTATGCGGGCGGACAGTTCTTCATCGCGGACGGCGTATCTGCAAACCAAATTGCCAAGTGGAACGGCTTGGCGTGGAGCGCACTGGGGGCTGGAATGGACAGCTACGTCTATGCCCTTGTGTCTGACAGCGCGGGCAATCTGTATGCGGGCGGGGATTTCAGCACCGCGGGCGGCGTATCTGCAAACCGAATTGCCAAGTGGGACGGCTCGGCGTGGAGCGCACTGGGGTCTGGAATGGACGGTCAGGTCAGTGCCCTTGCGTTTGACAGTGCGGGCAATCTGTATGCGGGCGGAAATTTCACCACCGCGGGCGGCGTATCTGCAAACTATATTGCCAAGTGGAACGGCTCGGCGTGGAGCGCACTGGGGTCTGGAATGGACACCACTGTCTATGCTCTTGCGTCTGACAGCGCGGGCAATCTGTATGCGGGCGGAAATTTCACCACCGCGGGCGGCGTATCTGCAA
>DYRK01000126.1:0-10956 GCA_020718785.1 Desulfatirhabdium butyrativorans
TATGCCTTGAGCGTTTTTATGGCTCCGCCGCTGTTCTGGGCAAATACGGTAATAATAGCCGAACCTGCTGAAAACACAAAGAAAGGTATCTTTTCCAAAAAGACTGGAAGCAGTTTTTTCTCTCCTTTCAGTCGTTTCAAAGGCCAGTAATCCAAAAGCAGTAATATGAGCGGCAGTGTCACGAGCATTGCCTTGCTCATCAGCCCCAAAATAAAGAAGAAAAGACTCGGCAGGTATCGCCCGATCCTCGGTTTTTCGACATAGCGGACATAGCCGTGTATGCTCAGAAGCAAAAAAAATGTACTCAGCACATCTTTGCGTTCCGATATCCATGCAACCGATTCTACATGCAAAGGATGCAGCGCGAACAGGGCTGCAATAAAACCGCTTTGCCATAAGTCTCCGCTCATCCGCCTGAAAATCAGAAACAGCAGCAGGCTGTTTGCAATGTGAAATATCAGATTAGTCAGATGATGCTGCCCCGGATTCAGACCGTATAACTCCATATCCAGTATATGTGAAAGCCATGTGACCGGATGCCAGTTATCGGCATGAACGCCCGTAAACGCCCATTTGATGCTGTTTAAAGTCAGACCTGCCCTTATGTGCGGATTTTCAAAAACATAATCATCATCATCGTAGCTGACAAAGTCATAATGTCTCACCTGCTGATAGACAGCAAGTGTTGCGATAACGAGAAAAAGGCAGATCAGGAGATCACAGCGTATATCGAGAAAAAACTTCTTAGAGCTTGCTTTCATTGCCGAGTCTCCGACAGCTTTTTAAGATTGTTATATGCCCGGACATAGTCAGGCTTCAGTTCCAATGCTTTCCGAAAATGGACAATTGCCTCGTCCTGTCTTCCATTATGAACCAATGCCGCACCCATGTTATTTCGGGTTTCGGCATGATCCGGTCTTATATTCAGAGATGCCTGAAAATAAGCGATGGCTTTCTGTGTATCTCCTCGGCGAAGAAGAACTAAGCCCAGATTATTGAAAGCTCCGGCATAATCAGGTTTTAATTCGACTGCCTGAGAATAGTATCGGATTGCCTCATCTCTTTTTCCTTGTTTTTCCAAAGCTGTTCCCATATTGTTACAGGCGATTGCCAGACCGGGATCTAAACGCAATGCCTCGTTATAATATCTGATTGCCTCATCTGTCCGACCCTGACGTGCCAGTATAAGCCCCATATTGTTATGGGCATTCGCATCATCAGGCTTTATACGCAAGGCTTCAGCATAATGGGCAGCGGCGGCTTCTGTTTTTCCCTGCCGGTATAGAATACTCCCGATTTTGCTGTGAGCCATGCGGTTATTATGAGTTACATCAAGGGCATGTTCAAAAAGAGAGATACTGTCGCGCCAATATCCTGCCTGTAAATTAGAAATAGTCATAAAAATGGTGAAAATCCCTGCTGTCCCTATTGCAATCAAGATTTTCACTTCGTTCCCAAGCCCCGGCTTAGGAACGCCCATCGTTACGAAGCCGGGGCTTCGTAACAAGAATAAAAGTTTGGGAATTCCCCAAGCAAGCATAATAAACAAGCCGATATAGGGTATATATGTGTATCGGTCAGCCATAGCCTGACTGCCGACCTGAATCAGTCCTATGACCGGCACAAGTGTTCCCGTAAACCAAAGCCATCCGGTAATGAGATAAGGTTCCTGTCTTGCATTTCTCATAATTAAAAGAGATAGTAATACGAGCATGAGAAATGCTCCTGCACTTTTCCGCCAAGACAGGAGATGAGAATAGGGATAAAAGAATGCCATGTCAGAGGGACAGAACATCTTTCCGATGTAACGGACGTATGAAATCAGGGCATTTGCAGTTCTGAGCGTGAATGGATATACATCCCAGTTTCCTACGGCTCCCCATTTTTTCTGGGCAAAAAATGTCACAGTCAGTGATACTACGGTCAATGCAATCAGCGGTATTTTTTCAAAAATAACTCGTCTTTTTTCGGTGCGCCATCGCCCAAGAGGCCAATAATCCGTAAGCAGCAAAACAAAGGGCAAAGTCATCATCATAGCTTTGCTCATCAACCCCAGTGTGAAAAAGAAAAGTACCGCGAGATATGTATGGATTATAGGCTGTCTTGCATAGCGGACATAACTCAGCATGGTCAGCAGCCAAAAAAAGGTGCTTAATACATCTTTGCGCTCCGATATCCATGCCACGGATTCGACATGAAGAGGGTGAAGGGCAAACATGGAGGCGATAAAAGCACTCTGCCAGATTTTTCCGGTCATTTGCCTGAACACAAAAAACAATAACAATGTGTTTGCAATATGAAAAATTACGTTGCTCAGATGATGCAGACCCGCATTCATCCCGTAAAATTCTACATCCGATATATGAGATAACCATGTGAGCGGATGCCAGTTGGCTGCGTAGCTTTCCGTGAATGCCCATCTGAGGCTTTCCCAACTCAGTCCGGCACGGACATGCGGGTTGCCGATGATATAGATATCGTCATCAAACTCGACAAAATCGAAATTTCTCACCTGCCAATAGACTGTGAGCGTCGCTGCCACAAGAAACAGACAGATAAAAAATTCCAAACGTATAGGGATTCGGTAAGAAGTATTGCTCATGGCTTCACCGGTCTGCATTGCGGATTTCTTACTGATATTTGCGTTCCCCCCGCAACTGCCCATATTGCCCAGAGATACAGTTCGGGACGCAACGGTATCGAATATCTGGGCCAGGGAGCAAAAATCATGTAAAGCAATGTAAAGTAACCGACAGTTATCAAAATAAAAATAGCTGTATTTTCAATAGGTTTACTATTTTTCTGATAGCGGGATCGGGCAGCATATACTACGATTCCGGCAAGAGCGAAAATCAGAATAACAGGATGAAGACTTCTCATAATATCTCTTGTCAGACCGGCTGTTGCCGATGTCTCAAAAAGTGAATCTTTCACAGGGTAAACATAAACATCTCCTACGCCCTGTATGATGTTCCAACTCCATAAATAATAAGGTTTCCCGATGACATACCACCTCAGATATCGGAGCGGTTCTTCGCGGAATCTTTCCCATAATATTTTGCAGAAACCCTTCAGCGATGCTCCGAATTCGGGCTGCATGGGGTCTTCCCGATAGGGAAATCGTCTGAACTCGGGGTTTTTATAAATAAAATCCGGATAAGCCCCGTGGCTCATTGTCCCGATGGCTCTGTCACTTCCTCTCGGGGCATTCGGAGCCAGAGAGATATGATTACGCAATGTCCATCCCAAAGGAAATAAAATGAATATGAGTAAGAATATCAATGTGTTAGGCAAGATAGGATTTTGTCTCAGCTTCACCATGCTGCCGCAGCCGATTGCCGAATATGCAAACAGAAAAGGGACAAACACAGCACCTTCATTAGTCAGATAACTATAGCCGAAAAAAAGACCCGATGCAACAAATAAATACCCGGAGCGATGTTTCACGGCATATTGAAAGCAGAATATTGCCGAAAGCAGCATAAAAGAAAACAGAGTTTCAGTCAGCATATATCCTGTCATTGCAATCAGATGCGGGCTGAATCCCACGAGAAAAGCTGCGATGACTGCTCCCCACGTGGGCAAGAAACAGATACCGAGAAAAAAGGTCAGGAGAACCGTCAAGCTGCTGAGAATCGCCTGGGTATAAATTAATATCGGATAAAATGTCTGCTCATTGCCTGTAAAAAAACACAGTGAGATCAGCAGAGGATATCCGGGCGAGCGGAAGGAGTCAGGAGAAGGGTTCGGGGAATTTTCCTGAGAAAAAGTGCTGCGATGCGCCAGATTATATCCGTAAATAAGATATTCACGGGCATCCTTGACAATCGGAACAGTATTTGACGAACAGCGGACATACTCTGTCCGAATCATTAACGCCAAAAAAAATATAAGACTCAGCAGCAGAAAAATAATCCTTGAAGATGTGCTGTTTTTCTGTTTTGTTATCATGGCGTTTCGTTCCCGCTTTGTCCGGATTTTGTCGCTAATCCTTTGATATAATTTCCGATATCTGTTATTTTTGCACGATTATGCCCCTTAAACAATGTTTCCGCCTGCGTCAGATGTTCCTGCCAGTTCCGAAGGGCGAGTACCCCGGCGAGGCTTGCCGTTGCCAAGTGAAGTTCCGTAACTCCGGAATTTGCGGGAAGATGTAAAAGCAGGCGATTAATCATTGTATAGGTATCCCCGGCAAGGTTATGAGTGCTTTCTTTAAGTCTGATAACTGAAAATCCTGTGAAATCAGTCGCTTTAAGGAAAACATCCGAATTGATCCTGTTGTAATCAATACCTTTCATCTCATTATTCAAAGGCATGATGGGATATTGAGAATATGGTGTTAAATAATATTCACGCCATTGAAAAAGAATAAGGACCGGTTCGTATGTCAACTTTTCCATCTGATTGCAGAGAAAAGGAATCTGCCCCATGGAAATCAGGCGGGAGTTTCCTTTATAATAGCGTGGAAAGCCATAAAATGTAGGTTCCCATGTTTCATAGGGGGATAATGCATCGAAGATGAGAACATGTTCAGCATTGAAAGTTTGGGTCAGGTATGTAGCAAGACCTCGCCAATCGGTCTTTTTCCTGATTTTTTTGAATGCCAGCGCAGAATATCCGACATCAAGTATTAAAATCGCTATGATAACTGTCAGGAAAAAGCGGATAATACGGCCCCGCTGCATTTTTTCTGTGATATTCCACATTCCCTGAAAAGATATTGCTGAAAGAATAAGAGTCAGCGGCAGCAGATAAATCGCGTATGGCGGACGAAAAGGCATGTGGGTTTTTGCCTGAAAAATAAAGAGATTCACAAAAGCGGCTCCGGGAAGCAGAAGAGTGCAAATGATCCGTAGCGGATTACCCTGCCATACTCCGTATTGCCGGGCAAAAAAAGGAGAAAGAATGAGCAGGATCAGGAGAGGAACACTCAGCGGCTCGGTCTGTGCCACAAAAGCCCGCCACATCGGGGATATATCAAAATTTTTGATAACATCGGCAACTGTATCCGCGTCGAATGTGAACGATGTGTCGGCATATTGTCCGCTATAGGCGAAAATAACATTCAAAGACGGGAAATAAATAAATATAGCCGACAATAATCCGAGAATAGCAAGGAGAATACAGCGATGTTCTTTTTTTAAAATTATTTTATGAAATAGGAAGGCATAGCCATGCTCTCCGGAGCAGGTAATGCTGTCATATCCGATGAGAAGACAAAACCGTCCGGCAAGGATAAAAATCAAAACAACAGTGACCACAAGGGGAGACAATGTTCTGGAATAGAGAAATGCTGTTGAAAATAAAATTAATAAAAACACTTTTTCAAGCCTTTTGTCTTGGGAAGTCAGGAGGCGGTTCAGGGACCACAATACGCCCAGAAAGAAAAAGACAGCAATGGAATATGGCCGGGCTTCCTGAGAAAAATAGAGATTAAAAGGAAGTAATGCCGAGATGATGCCGACACCTATGCCTGACGGCCATGAACACATATTGCCGACCAGAACGGCCAGAAAAAAAACAGCTCCTGTTCCGAAAAGAGCCGACGGAAGACGAACAGCAAAATCACTGTAAGAGAAAAAATAAACAAGATGTCCGATCCAGTAGTCAAGAGGAGGCTGCGCCGTGGAGGCTGCTTCCGGGATGATCTGATAAAAAGAATGGGGATAGTAAGATACTTGGCGCAATTCATCCATAAAGAGACTTTCATAGTCCAGATGGTGCAGCCTCACTGCCAACGCAAAAACAATAAGCAATATTACAAAGACAATAATCTCTCGCCTGCTAAAAGGTGTGCTGAAACGGTGAAAATATGCCATAATGCTCAGATCCTATTTTATTATAAGTCAAAACGGATGGTTATGGTTGAGCTTTTTTAAGAGCCTTTAATACCTCATTGAAATTATTTCTTGCTTCGCTATAATCAGTCTTCAGTTGCAGGGCTTTCCCACAGCTTTTTTTATCTCCCGGAGATTGTAGTCTGCATCTGCATAATCCGGCTTTATTTCCAAGGCTTTTTGAAAATGAGCCATGGCTTCGGCGATTTTCCCGTTACGAAGCAGGGCAATTCCCATATTGTTATAAATGACAGCATCCCTGGGCGATAATTCTAAGGCTTGGCTGTAATATCTTATGGCTTCATCTGCTTTTCCCTGATTCAAGAAGACATTCCCCATGTTGTAGTACGCGTCAGCATAATCCGGCCTGAATTTCTGTGCCTCGGAGAAACAGCGGATTGCAGCATCTGTTTTTCCTTGCTTTGCCAGAATTATTCCCATATTGTTATGGGTTCGGGCATCCTCGGGATCCGATTGCAATGCCTCGGATAATTTCCGGATTGCCTCCTCTGTTTTTCCCATATCTGCGAGCGCAAGCCCAATATTGTTAAGCGTTCCGACATCTCCGGGCTTTAGTTGCAGTGCCTCGGAAAAATATCGGATTGCTTCGTCAATTTTTCCCGAATCTTTCAGCACGACTCCGAGATTGTTTAGTGTTTCGATATCATCCGGTTTCAGGCGCAATGCCTCGGATAATCGCTGAATTGCCTCATTTGTTTTTCCCAAATCTTTCAGAACAAGAGCCAGTTTGTTGAGTATTTCTACCTGTCCCGGAGCCAGGCGTAAAGCCTCTGTATAATATTTTACGGCTTCGGCTTTTTTCCCCTGATGACTTGATGCGACTCCCATATTCATATATGCCATCGCATTATTTTCAGTGACATCAATAGCATGTGTGAACAATGCAAGGCTGTCTGTCCAGTATCTCACCTGTATCCATGTGATCGGCATAAGAATAAGGAGATATGTCGCGGCGATTACAGAAAGTATCTTTTGACCGCGTGTCGAAGTCCTGAAAAATTCCGGAATTCCCCAGACCATCATAATAAGCAGTCCGACGGAAGGAATATAAAAATAGCGGTCTGCCATTGCCTGAGTGCCGACCTGAATCAACCCGATGACCGGCACAAGAGTTCCGAGATACCAGAACCATCCGACAGTGAGATAAGGATATTGTCTCACATTCAATACAGTCATCAGAGACACGGAGATAAGTAAAACACCTGCACCCGCTGTTTTCCACCATGGTATAAATGGAGGATAAGGATAATAAATTGCCATGGAAGATGGACAGAACATTTTTTCAATATAACTAAAGTATGAAATCAAGGCATTTGCGGCTCTCGTTCCTAATGAATATGCCTCCCATGACACAACCGCTCCTCCCTCTTTCTGAGCAAAAAAGGTTATCATCAGCGATATTGCTGCAAGCATAAACAACGGTATTTTTTCCCATAAAAGAGACTTTAACGGCTTTGTGCAGACTCGCCGGAGGGGCCAGTAATCCATCAGAAGCAATACGAAAGGCAATGTTATGACCATCGGCTTGCTCATCAAACCGAGCATAAAACAGAGAAGCATGGTAAGATAGTTACGGATGCCCGGATATCGGACATAGCGGAAATAACTCGTCATCGTCAGAAGCCAAAACAATGTGCTTAACACATCTTTGCGCTCTGACACCCATGCCACAGACTCGACATGAAGCGGATGAAGGGCAAACAATGCAGCCGCAAAACCGCTCTGAGATATGCTGCCGCCCATTTTCCGGAACAGAAGAAATACTAACAGCGTATTTGCAATGTGAAAGATTACATTGTTCAGATGATGCAGTCCCGGATTCATGCCGTACAGAGTAACATCTGTCTGGTGAGACAGCCATGTCAGGGGATGCCAGTTGCCGGCATGGACAGATGTGAATGCCCATAATATATTTTTAGATGTCAGTCCTGTCCGGACATGGGGATTTTCCACGACGTAAGCCATATCGTCAAAGCTGATAAAGTCGTAGTTAATCACCTGTCCGTAAACGGCAAATGTTGCAATCACCAGTATGAGACAAAATTTGATATCCGGTCCGATGTCTGCGAATTTTTTTTCTTTAGTAGAAGTCATTTGTATTAAGATTTTCAGATCAGATCTGCCGAGAGATGAGTAATCAGGCTATTTCAAAAAATAGTCAATTATTTTCTGAATCTCTCCTTTATTTTTCATCCTAGTGATAACTGCATTGAATTTAGCTACAAAATCATCTTTATAATAGAATTTTCCATTATCTCTGTCAGTAAAACCCAAAAAACCCTGTTCCACGGATATGGTAGCCCCTTCCTTGATCTTCACATGCTTGCCGCCCTCGTCATACTCGCCGTTTTTTTTCAATCGCTTCAGTTCCCATAAAGTCGAAAGCCGGTCATTCATATAGCAGTCGAAACGATTCTCCCCTAACTTTAAAATATTCAGGCGGGTTCCTTTGGCTTCCTCCACTTTGATTTTTCCTGATTTTACAGCATTCCAAAAATCATCTCCGCCAGACAGAAATCCGGCATTATTCCCGATTGTCAACCCATAATAATCTTTCGGCCAATCGGGTCTGGATTGTGCCAATACATTTTCTCTGCAAAAGACGACAATTTTTTCATCCAGTATCGGCAGTGAATACGGTTTGAGATATGGTCGTTCTTTAGGGCGATAATAAGGCGGATAAAGTGCAAATCCTGTTCCTTTTTCAAGATAATCCAATCCTCTTTTCCAGGGAACGGGCTTGATATTGACTTCATATCCTTTCATTCTGGAAAAAGCCGTTATGAGGATTTCCGTATAAATGCCTGTGAATTTTCCGTTTTCTTTATATGAATAAGGGGGATAATCGTCATCGGCGTAAACCGTAACGTCAATTTCCGAAAATACGGGAGCCGGATAGATAAGGCAAAAAAAACTTAAAAGAATAATTTTTTTCATTAATAATCCTCTCACATACAATATCAGTAGGTTTCCGATAGATGACAGGTGCAAAAAACCGCTGCGCTCTATTTTTGCACTCCGGATTTATGTTTTATAAAATGGACTGTCTCATAAACCGGTCCGAATACAGAAGGAATACTTTTCATTTGTATCAGTCTCACCTTGTGCAGAACACGGCTTGCAGCATCAGCCACATCTTTTTCTGTGGAAAAATGGTGATCGCGAATTCTGTATCCCAGCAGATAAAACATCGCTTCCATAAATTTCCGTTCAATCGGTACGCCGTATATGACCTGGCCCCCGGGTTTAAGCACCCGGCGGATTTCCCGAAACGCATCGCTCAGTTTTTCGGGCTTCAGATGTTCGAGAATACTGATCAGCAATACCGTATCAAAAAAATTGTCAGGATATGGCATACAAAGAACATCGCCGTTTTGCAGATAAGTTTCGATATTCATCGCCTTAAACATAGTCATCACGGTTTCTGCCGAGGCATTCAGATCCAATCCGTGGATTTCTTTGTATTTCTCATACAGATTCAGAAAGGTGACGCCGGATCCGAATCCCACTTCCAAAACCCGCTGACCGCCGCTGCATTGAGACAAACAAAGTTCGACGCGTCTGCGGTACATTCTGCCGATAATCGGCCAGTAATAGAAACGAAGCGGATCATCTTGCATTGATCTTGCATAACTACGATATGGCAATAATTTCAATTCGGATTTCATACGAATTTCATCCTGCCCGCAGCAAACATAATCATCCGCAGCAGAAGCCATCCGTGTTTCCATCGCCGGATATTGGTTGAGCCGTAAGTCCGCTCGTTATACCGGATCGGCATATCCGCAATTTTAAGATTCAGTTTTGCCGCACCGAAGAGCAAGTCAAAATCGCCGAAAGGATCGAAATCGCCGAAATATGCACGGTTGGCGGCAATTCTCTCGTAGTCGTACTTCCACAGAACTTTCGTACCGCAGAGCGTGTCTTTTACAGATTGTTCCAGCAGCCATGAAAATGCCAGACTGAAAAATTTGTTTCCTATCAGGTTCAGATAGCGCATAGCCTGCTTTTCCATTGGATAAACCAGACGCACTCCGTTGATAAACTCTCCTTTTCCTGAGATCAGAGCATCATAAAATCGGGGAAGTTCTTCCGGCAAAACTGTCAGATCCGCATCTAAAATGATCAGAATTTCGCCTTCCGCATGAGCAAAACCCAGACGGACCGCGTCGCCTTTTCCTTTGCCGGTCTGCCGAAACAGACGGCATTGCCGTTCAGGATGTCTTTGTATCTCTTTTTCGATAACTGCGTAAGTATCATCTGCCGAATGCCCTTCCACAAAGATCATCTCTGTTCCAGTACCCATCTCAGGCATCCGTCCGAATATCTGAGAGATATTCCCTGCCTCGTTACGTGCAGGAATGATCACGGAAACAGACGGCTTTTCTTTTACGGCACAGCGTATAGCGCAGGGCCGAGCAATGATAAAATTTGTCAGAGCAAAATAACGGAATGGCCATATCTTCACTGCAAAACAATTGAAAAATTTTGCCAGCACCGGGGTATCAAATGTCCACAGAATTTCGCTCCAGCTTCGGATCACCTCGAAATCGGAAAGATTCAGCAGATTGGATATATCTTCTATAGTCAGCCAGTTCTGAGGCAGCAAAGGCGTCATGACTTTCAGTGTCTGCGCCAGTCTCAGCGGCAGTTCCCATAATCGGCTGTAAGTATTGAGAATAAGCCGTGTAGCAGGGCTTGATATTTCTGCAATCTGATTGAAAACCGTCTGCACATCCCATAAGTCATTCACAAGATCGGAAAGGATGATCACGTCGAATTTCTGTCTGATACAGCCCAGTTGATGGGCATCTGCCACGATAAAACAAAGTTCCGGATGGCTCTGTGCAGCCTGCCGAATCATTTCTTCAGAAAAATCTATTCCCACACCGAATGAGGGACTGAGCGAAGCCAGCAGGTCCCCGGTTCTGCACCCGATTTCGATTACCTTCTGCCCCGGAGCTACAACCATCCGATAAATCTGTATTAGCCGTTCATGATAGTATTTTCCCCAGTATCCGTGAGTATCTTTCAGAACAGCCGCCGCATCCCAGTGCTTTCGGCGGTTATGCTGATATGTCGAAAATTTTTGTTCCAT
>DYRK01000126.1:11056-12455 GCA_020718785.1 Desulfatirhabdium butyrativorans
GGCAACACCCAGATTGTTATGCACGGTTCCGGTAGTATCGGATCTGATTTCCAAAGATTCCCGAAAATGAGCCGCAGCCTCTTTTACAAAACCTTTTTGTATCAGCAGGATACCGAGTTGAATATGGGCATCGGCGTCATCGGGTGTTATCTCCAAAGCTTTCAGAAAGTGGATGATCGCTTCTCTTGTGTTTCCTTGCGCTGCCAGTGTAGTGGCAAGATTGTAATGTGCAGATTCGAAATCCGGTTTCAGATAAACCGCTTTTCGGAAATATGAGAGTGCCTCCGGTATTTTACCCTGTGATTTCATAATATTGGCAATATTATAACAAGTCATCGGATGGTCAGGGTCTGTCTTCAGACTTTCTTCGAAATACTTGAGAGCCTCTGCGGTTTTGCCCTGTTTTGCCAATGCAATACCGAGATTATTGAGATATTTGATATTACGCGGGTTAATCCGGATCGCTCGTTCAAAACAGAGGGCTGCCTCCTGTAGCTTTCCTTGTTCCATCAGCGCAAGTCCCAGATTATTTTGCGGAAGATCATAATCCGGCTTGATTCGTATGGATTCACGGTAATGACTCATTGCTTCCGGAAGATTTCCTCGGGCTGCCAAAGCCAGTCCCATACCGTTATGCGCCAAAAAATTATCTGATGTAACCTCGAGCATCCGGCTGAAAAAAGAAAAATTATTCGCCCAATAGCGTACTTGTGACCATGTTGCGGTCATCAACAGCGGGAAAAGAATTGCCGCGGACAAAACAAGTCCTTTTTTCCGATACGCAAAAGCCGGTATCAGTTCGGATATTCCATAAGCTATTATCATAAGCAGTCCGACAGACGGTATGTATATCCACCGGTCAGCCATTGCGGGCCATATTCCTGCCTGAACCAATCCGATAGCCGGCACAAAAGTTCCGAGATACCATAACCATCCGATCAGGAGACAGGGCTTTTGTTCAGATGCCCGGATAATCAGAAAAGATAAGCAAATCAGTAAAAATCCGGCGATTGCAGCTTTCCATAAAAGGAATTCATGCGGATATGGATAAAAAGCGGCAAGATTCCACGGCAGTATCAACTTTTCGATATAGTTTATATAGGAAAGCAAAGCATTTGCAATACGCAGCGTCATCGGAACCGTATCTGTGGATACCACATTGGCGGTATGTCTGAGAGAGGTAATCGAAAGTATCACCGAAACCGCCGAAAGCATCATCAGGGGGATTTTCTCTGCAATCAGACGAAGAACACCGGAGTTCAAATGTCTCGGATCGAAACGTCCGAGGGGCCAATAGTCCAATAGCAGCAGTACAAAAGGCAAAGTAATGAGCATGGGTTTTGTCAGCAGACCCATGATAAAACTCAGCAATACGCAAAAATATCTCCCTATGCCCGGA
>DYRK01000760.1 GCA_020718785.1 Desulfatirhabdium butyrativorans
GTGAAACTCATGGATACCGGAAAAAAGAAAGTATTCTATGACAAGCTGACCTTTATTTATCTTCAGATGCCCAATTTCACCAAAACGGCAGATGAATTAGAAACGCATTTCGACAAATGGCTCTTTGTCATTAAAAATTTACCGAAACTTCAGGAGCGGATTTTCGAGAAATTATTTGAAATTGCCGCAGTATCAGATAAAATTTAAGATGGATATGCCCAACCGCAGACTTGAAAAGGAACTGAACGACGGGTCCATTGATGCCGCGGCCAATATTTTCAAGCTCTCGGATGTGAAAGGATATCTGTCGGAACGTGCATTCCGGTTCACCGATGTTGCTGTCACATTGAAAAGCAGGAATATAGTCATTAAAACCCTATCTGATCTCAGGGGCAGGTCGCTTATAACCTATCAGGGAGCAAAACATTTTCTAGGCGAAGAATTCGGCAAAGCCGCAGAAACATGCTCCGAATATACAGAGATCGGGGAACCAACAGTACAGGCT
Source organism: Desulfatirhabdium butyrativorans (assembly GCA_020718785.1). Lineage (GTDB taxonomy): Bacteria > Desulfobacterota > Desulfobacteria > Desulfobacterales > DYRK01 > DYRK01. Next base: position 506 of record DYRK01000760.1, read on the forward strand.
CAGATGATCGCCCGGGGACGGGCAGACGTCAGTATCGGAGATATTTATATTTTTCTGCACAGCCTCAGAACTTGGTCTGACGGGAAATTCACCCCTGAACAATTCGATATTCACCGTCTGTTTCCTGATATGTACAGTCATGTCGGGTTCAGAGATAAAAGCGTGTGTGACGATTTCAACCGGGCTTTGAAGGAAATCATGAAAAACGGCAGATATGAGGCTGTGTATAAAAACTATTTGAAAAAATTAGGATATAAAGGTGATTAACTCACCTTCCCTATTGAAAGGAAAATCGGAAGGAAAGATTTATGTTGCCACTTGTTCTGACTTATCTGGCAGTAGGAGCAATTGCCGGGGTGCTGGCAGGGCTGCTGGGCGTAGGCGGCGGATTGGTTATTGTTCCCATGCTCGTATTCTGTTTCACACAGCAGCAGATTCCTCACGAACATATTATGCACATCGCGCTCGGAACCTCTATGGCGAGCATTATGTTCACATCTGTATCCAGTTTCATGGCTCATCATAAAAGGGGCGCGGTGCATTGGATTGTTGTCAGACGTATCGTGCTTGGCATTCTGACCGGAACTTTTTTCGGAACCTATATTGCATCGGGCATGTCAACCGGTTTTCTCAAGGGCTTTTTTGTCGCTTTTCTCTATTACGTCGCAGCACAGATGATTATGGACAGAAAGCCCGAACCTTCGCGTAACCTTCCGGGCAATGCCGGCATGTTCGGCGTGGGCAGTATCATCGGCATTGTTTCCAGTCTGGTCGGCATCGGCGGCGGAAGTCTGTCCGTACCTTTTATGATATGGTGCAATATGCCGGCACATCATGCCATTGGAACATCTGCGGCTATAGGGTTTCCGATTGCAGTTGCGGGAACCGCTGGCTATATCGTAAACGGATTGAAGGCTGTCCATCTGCCGCAATATTCGTTAGGCTATATCTATCTGCCCGCGCTGGTATGTATTGTATGTTCAAGCGTCCTGACAGCGCCGGCAGGCGCGCGTCTGGCACACAGCCTTCCGGTATCAAAACTCAAACGGGTATTTGCGGTGCTGCTTTTTGCAGTCGGAACACGGATGCTGATAAGTCTTTTAAAAAATTGAGAATTGAAAAGTGAGAAGTGAGAAATGATTATGAGTGAAAAAAAACGGATACTAAGCGGAATGCGTCCTACGGGACTGCTTCATCTCGGAAATCTGCACGGTGCGCTGGCTAACTGGATACAGATGCAGGATACTTATGACTGCTTTTACTTTATAGCGGACTGGCACGCACTGACCAGCGATTATGAAAATACGGGAAATATTTCGGATTATGTCAAAAGCATGATTATTGACTGGTTAAGCGCAGGACTGTCGCCGGAAAAAAGCACGCTGTTTGTCCAGTCCCATATCAAGGAACATGCCGAATTGTTTCTGATTCTTTCCATGATTACGCCGGTTCCCTGGCTGGAACGCAATCCTACCTACAAGGATCAGATTGTGCAGATTTCCGACAAAGACCTTTCGACTTTCGGATTTCTGGGCTACCCCGTGCTTCAGGCTGCGGACATTATTATCTATAAAGCTCAGGCAGTTCCTGTGGGAATAGATCAGGTTCCCCACGTTGAAATCACACGGGAAATTGCCAGACGTTTCAACTGGCTCTACGGAAATGTTTTTCCCGAACCCGAGGCTGTTTTAACCGAAACTTCCAAAATTCTGGGGTTGGACCGCAGGAAAATGAGTAAAAGCTATCATAATGCTATTTTTCTGGCTGACACTCCCGAAGATATTGTCTCAAAAGCCTCGCAGATGATTACCGATCCTCAGCGGGCAAGGAAAAGCGATCCCGGGGATCCGGGGGTCTGCAATGTATTTGAGTTTCATAGGCTTTACTCTGATACTCAGACTGTTGCCGAGATAAATGAGCAGTGCCGGACTGCCAAAATCGGATGCGTGGAATGCAAGAAAAAAATGGCAAAAAATCTTGTGACCGCGCTTGAGCCTATCCGTGAAAAGCGCAAGTATTACGAAGATAATCCCCAGTTAGTAGCGGATATTATTGTCACCGGCAGCAACAAAGCCAGAGCCGTTGCCCAGCAGACTATGGAAGATGTGCG
>DYRK01000761.1 GCA_020718785.1 Desulfatirhabdium butyrativorans
ACCGGGATATTTCCCCTCGTTCCCAAGCCCCGGCTTCCCCTCGTTCCCAAGCCCCAGCTTGGGAACGTCCTCTTGTTCCCAAGCCCCAGCTTGGGAACAAGGGGCTTGGGAACAAGAGTCAGATTCCGGGCCATCATAAAAGGTTCATCACCCGCCTCATCCGACTGTAAAAAAATCTGCTGCCCGTCGCTGACAATCGCGGCAGTTTTTTCAGAACATCCACCGTATCCGCGGCTTATAACCGCGGTATTATATCCCTGACTGCTCAGTTGCCGTGCTATATGGATTGTCATTGGAGTCTTGCCGGTTCCGCCCACGGTCAGATTTCCCACAGAGATGACTTTGCAGGGCAGTTTCCGCGATTTGAAAATCTTTTTCTGATAAAAAAATTCTCTTGTTCTGACGATGCTGCCGTATAAAAGAGAAACTGCAAAAAGAAATGAGCCGAAAAAATCGGTCCGGCTGTTTTTCTCACTCCTCATAACGGATTCGATCTTATGTTTCAAATTCATAGTGTTTCAGACAGGTTCTCCCTCCGGAGTGCTGAAATGCCGATCTTATTAAAACGGTTTAGCACAGACAGTTTCTTCATCCGGAGTGCTAAAATTTCATTTCAGCACTCCTCCCCTTTAACTTAGGCTTGGGAACGAGGAAATAACATTCAATGTTTTTTCAACCGCGCCCTTGTTGGCATAAAACACATAGGCTGCCATCCTGCCGCTATGCCGGGCTTTTGTTTTATCCTCAAGAAATCCGGTTGCTGCTTTATAAAAACTTTCAGCATCGCGCACTTGAACCGCGCCGCCTGAAGATAGAAGCATATCGGCAATTTCTGCAAAATCGCTCATATACGGTCCGAAAAGAACAGGCTTTGAAAATGCTGCCGGTTCAAGGGGATTGTGTCCGCCGAAAGGTAGCAGGCTGCCGCCCACAAAGGCAATATCTGCCAATGCGTAGAGTTTTCTTAACAGCCCGATACGGTCAATGACCATTACGTCCGTTCCGCGGGAATCCTTTGATTCAGACAGCGTGACCGCTGAAAATCCTGATTTTCTGAATAATCGGCATACAGATATGCCGCGGGCAGGGTCCCGAGGCACAATCAATAATATATTATCAGGATAAAGTTTTTTCAATTGGGAAAAAGCATCCGAAAGAATCTGTTCTTCACCCTCATGCGTGCTTCCGGCAACGATAAGAGTTCCGAATTCTGCGATATTCAGGGATTCGCGCAAAGCTTTGATTTCCGTATCCGAGACAGACGTATCTGCCTGATCGAATTTGATATTTCCTGTTATGAGTATCGCTTTTTCAGACACACCGAGCAGAGCAAACCGCCGGGCATCTTCCGCGGCCTGGGTGCAGATTGTCCGAAATTTTGCAAACAGCGGTTTTGTAAAAAATGAAAATCGCCGATATCCCCGGAAAGACCTTTCTGAAAGTCTTGCATTGACAAGGATTACCGGAACTTTCCGGCTTTCCATTTCATACAGAAAATTCGGCCAGATATCGGTTTCAACAATGACAACAAGATCAGGTTTTATCCGATTGGCAAGGATTTTTACTGAAAACAGCAGATCATAAGGAAAGAAAAAAATAAATTGCGTCTTTTCTTTTAACAGGCTGTCTGCTGTCTCAAATCCTGTGCGGGTGGAAGCTGAGAAAACAATATTTCGGCTGCCGAAACGCTCTGTCAGTTTTTCAACCAGGGGAAGAGCTGAAAGCACTTCTCCCACTGAAAGTGCATGAATCCATATCCGCTTTCCGGTTTCCGGTTTATGAGTTCTGCATTCCTGAGCCGGCTTCAATCCCAGCCGTTGAAGAAATGTTTTCCGGCCTTTGTCCGACAACAGCACAAGGGGAATAATTACCGGGAAACCTATTATTAAAGCGATGAAAAGCAGCAGATTGTACAGAGTAATCATTTTTCGCCTTTTTATTTGATGAACTGTCGCACCTCACACAATATCAATAGATCGAAAGCTTGCTCGCTTGGGATTGACAAATCCCAAGCATTTCCGGCGCCAAAGGATAAAAATGACTGTCAATCCGCCGGGAGCGGTCAGGGGGCATTTTCGATCTGCTGAATATGCCGTATTTCCAGATTTCCCCATTTTTCATTCAGATATTCGGCCGCAAGCCGGCGATGGCATTGATCGGGATTGTCTTCGCTGCACAGCAGACAATCCCCGTCTGAGATAATGTCTCTCATTTTATCTTCAATCCTGCGCTGACTCATCAGTTCTATAAATTTCCTCTCATACAATTCCCAGTTTTCACCCTGCTTTTTATATTCCCCAAGAATTTCTTCAGTCGGCGCAAGGTCAGGAATATGAAGATATTCTATATTGCAGATCGTTTTGAGAAAATACCTCAAGTCTTCTTTTTTGGCAAATCCCGCGAGCTGAGATACATTATTGAGCCGAATGTCTATAATACGGGTGATATGTTCACGAGTCAAAGCCGTGAAAAATTTTTCCGCGCTTTTTTTCGTAAATCCGATAGTATAAAGCCTGATTTTATTCTGTGTTTTCAATCCCGTTTCCTTTTTTTAAAGTATATGCAATTTTCTCGCTTTGTTTATTATATGCCCTCTGAACGGCAAACTCAA
>DYRK01000762.1 GCA_020718785.1 Desulfatirhabdium butyrativorans
AAGCCGGGGCTTGGGAACGAGGGGAAGCCGGGGTTTGGGAACGAGGGGAAACCGGTTTCCGAATACGGAATCGCCATTCTTGCGCCAGTGCAGGATGTTAGCAATGAAGTGAAGGGCGTCATTGCCGCGGTGATTCCTTTTGACAATCTTGCCGATTTTGCACTGTCATATCTTACCGGCACAGTTTCTCTGACTTTCCTGAAAAACGGAAGTCCTGTTCTTGTCAGGCTCTCGGAAAAAACACCGGGACGTACTCTGTCCGGCAGTTCGGTATTTCAGATAAAAAATCACGGAACCGCGGTCAGCTATGAAATCAGAATTTCCGAACCCGCGTCGCAACGGTTCGAGGCAGTGAACCGAACTGTAAACACTCTGATTTTTTACATGACCTGCACCCTGGGGGCAATTCTTTTCATCGCGTATTTGGCAGCGCGCAGACTCACGTCCCCGCTGGGGGAACTCATCCGTATTGCCCAACGATATTCAGAGGGCGATTATCGGGTATCCGGTCAGAAACGGGGATTGCGCTTTTCGGAATTCCGCAAGGTTGCAGATGTTCTCGGCGAAATGGGAAACAAGATCACGGAACAGATTGCAGGACTGCGGAAAGCCGAGGAAAAATACCGCAGTATCTTTGAAAATATCACTGAAGGGATTTTCCAGACATCGCCGTCGGGCAGTATCATCAGCGCAAATCCGGCAATGTACAGGATTTTCGGCTATGATATGTCCGAGTCTATATGCAATATCCCCAGATTTGTGCAGAAAGGCTATGTCAATCAGGAAGATCGCAGAAAATTGGGCTTTATCCTCCGCGATGAGGGCAGGGTCACTGGCTTTGAAGCACAGATGTTCCGCAAAGACGGAAGCAAAATATGGGTTTCCTTTTCTGTCCGGGCAGTCCGTGATGAAAACAGAGCAGTCCTTTACTATGAAGGAACCCTTGAGGATATTACCGCGCGCAAAGCAGCAACAGATCAGATACGGAAACTGAACCGGGACCTTGAGGAGCGAGTCTCGGTACGCACTTTTGAATTGAAAGAGGCAAACCGTTGTCTTGAGGAAGCTATCTGCGAGGCTCAGGACATGGCAAGAGCCGCGGAATCTGCCAATGTGTCCAAAAGTGAATTTCTTGCCAACATGAGCCATGAAATCCGCACTCCTATGAACGGCATCATCGGCGCGTGCGATCTCGCGTTCAATGCGGGTCCGGATCAGAAACAGCGCGAATATCTGAACATAATCCGTACATCAGCGCGGTCTCTGCTGAGGCTCATAAACGATATTCTGGATTTTTCCAAAGTCGAGGCAGGCAAGCTCGAATTCGAAAATATCCCTTTTTCGGTACGCGAACTGATCGCGGAAGTCTGCGATATTTTTTTTGACAAGGTTGTTGAAAACAATCTCGAACTGATTTTAGATATCGCGCCGGATATTCCGCACACGGTGATCGGAGACCCATTGAGGCTTCGTCAGGTGCTGGTCAATCTGGTTTCCAATTCCTTCAAGTTTACGGAAAAAGGAGAAATCTGCATTTCGGTACGAGCCGGCGTTCCCAAGCTGGGGCTTGGGAACGAGGGGATGGGGCTTGGAAACGAGGGGCTTGGAAACGAGGGGCTTGGGAACGAGGGGATGGGGCTTGGGAACGAGGGGCTTGGAAACGAGGGGCTTGGAAACGATGAGACAGCCGAACTCATGTTCTGTGTACGCGATACAGGCATCGGTATTCCGCCGGAGATTCAGAAGCGGCTCTTTGACGCGTTCACGCAGGCTGACGGGACCATTTCCAGAAAATACGGAGGCACAGGACTGGGACTCGCGATATCACGGCGTATTGTGGCTATGATGGGCGGCGATATCCGCGTGGAAAGCACGCCCGGATTCGGCAGTTTTTTTTATTTCAGCATCCCTTTTCAGACCGTGAGCGTCAGCGTAGCAGATACTGATGCTCCGAAGGAATTGAAAAATCTGAAAATCCTTGTGGTGGAAGATAACACTACCGCAGGTACCGTGATCTGCCATATACTCGAATCTTTCGGATTCCAGTCCCGGATTGCGGGATCTGCCGAAGATGCCCTGAGCCTTTGTGAAAAAGAGCTTTTCGATCTGATTCTGATGGATATCCGGCTTCCCGGAATGGACGGCATAACAGCCGCTGAAAAAATCAAATCTCGTTTCCGTACAGGCGGAAACGCGCCGCGGATCATCATTACCAGTGTTTACGGACGTGAAAAAGATATACGCAGAGCCAAGGCATCCGGGATTGAAAGCTATCTGATAAAACCCATCAGACAATCAATGCTTTTCGATACCATCATGGAAATTTTCGGGCATAAGACTTCGGGTTTCCGCGGGGCCGATACGGGACTTATTTCTCCGGATGAATTTTCAGATACCCGGATTCTGCTGGCAGAAGATCACCCCACCAACAGGCGGATTGCAGCTGAAATTCTTCAGGCTGCCGGTATTTCGGTGGATACCGCAGTCAACGGCATTGAAGTATTGGAAGCGGTAAAGAAAAAAATGTATGATGCGGTCCTGATGGATGTGCAGATGCCGGAAATGGACGGTATCGAGGCTACACTAATCATAAGGGAATGGGAG
>DYRK01000763.1 GCA_020718785.1 Desulfatirhabdium butyrativorans
TTTGTTATTGAACGGAGGCCCGATGTTAAAGAAACTTTTATCTTTGTTTAAAAATTCCGAAACGAATCGTCCTGATAATGACATCATGTATCTCTTCAAGGTAAAATACGAAAATTTCAAGATGCTGCTGGAAGCTAATTCAGAACTCCTTAAAATTATGTCAGATATTGAAGAGAAACTGAGCGGACATCATCTTTTCGGCATTTCATACCTTCAGGGACAGACCGCACGCGTCATTTTTTATGCTGCCAAGATGGTGAAAAGCTTTGAAAAAATGTCAGGCCGCACCTATCCGGTTCTCACACAGACGGTCGAAGATATTTATCTGGCAATCCGACTGGAAACAGAGAAGAAAAGTATCCCCCGGATCACGGAATATATCATACCTTATTTCCTTGTGAACAAAGAAAAAGTGGATTTTGTCGGAGGAAAAAACGCCAATCTCGGAGAAGTGAGAAACCGCGTGGGACTTCCGATTCCGAGAGGATTTGCCGTCACCACCACCGCGTTTGACGAGTTTCTCCGTGTAAACCGGCTCGCTGACATCATCATGGATAAAAAAACCGAAATTGACATGGCGGATCCCGAAAGTATTATCCGTGTCAGCGATTTTATCCGGAATCTTTTTATAACATCGCCGCTTCCCGGAGATGTCGAAAAAGCGATTCTGGATGCCTACGAGGAACTGATCGCTGGAAAAGGACCGGACGGATCTCCGGTAAAAATTGCCATCCGAAGCAGCGCTCTGGGGGAAGACAGCGAACTGTCTTTTGCGGGTCAGTATCTGACAGTCCTGAATGTGCCTCCGGAGCGGATCATTTCAGAATACAAGGAAGTTCTGGCAAGTCTGTTCAGTCCGCGTGCATTGTCCTATCGTCTGAGCATGGGGATTCCCTTTGAACAGGCCGCAATGAGTGTTGCCTGTCTGGAAATGGTCCCGTCAAAGGTCAGCGGCGTCATGTATTCGACGCATCCCTTTCATTCCTCGCAGAACACGATTCTCATCACCGCGGTATGGGGACTGGGTCCTTATGCCGTGGACGGTGTGGTCTCTCCGGATACATATATTCTGTCAAAGGACAATGAGCCGGTGCTTCTCGAATCAACAATTTCGGAAAAACCGGTACTTCTTGCGGCAAAAAGCGACGGTTACCTCGAAGAAGTTCAGGTTAATCCGGAACATCGGAATCATCCATGTCTTACCGCGGAACAGGCAGTCAGAGCGGCAAGCTTCGCGCTGCGTTTAGAAAAGCATTTCCAATGTCCTCAGGATATCGAATGGGCAATGGATCAGGACAACAGGCTTGTTATTTTGCAGACACGGCCGCTCCGCACAGAAAAAAACGGCAAAAAACAGCCCGCCGCGCCGCGCGTCGAAGGATATCCGCTGATTCTCGAAGGCGGCAGCATCGCCTGTCCCGGAGTCGGATTCGGTCCTGCCCATCTTGTCCGTTCAGAAAATGATCTGGTATCGTTTCCGGACCGCGGGGTATTGGTGGCAGCCCATTCATCGCCCCAGTATGTCATGGTCATGCCCAAAGCCTCGGCAATTCTGACAGACTCGGGGAGTGTCACCGGACACATGGCTTCCTTGGCCAGAGAATTCAAAGTCCCCTCGATTCTGGATACCCGCTCTGCCACTGCCCTTATCCGGCAAGGGGAAAATATAACAGTGGATGCCTATTCCGGACGGGTTTATCAGGGAAAAGTCGAGGAACTGATCGAAGTCAAAAGAAAAGATCAGACCTTTATGGCAGATACGCCGATCTATAAGGTCTTGCGGACAGTCGCGGATTACATCATTCCCCTGAATCTCAGGGATCCCAAATCGCCGGAATTCGCTCCCCAGAACTGCAAAACCATTCATGACATCATGCGGCTGGTGCATGAACGGTCATATTCCGAACTGTTCCAGATCAGCGACATGGCAACAGGACACGGAAGCATCTCGGTGAAGCTGAACGCGCCTCTTCCCATTGACCTGTATATTGTTGATCTGGGAGGAGGGTTGGAGCATGTTTCAAAAAGGTCCTCATCGGTTACTCAGGATCAGGTCGTATCCGCGCCTTTCAAAGCTGTGCTCAGGGGGATGCTGAGAAGCGACTTGAAACGGTCCGAGCCGAGACCTGTGGAAATCAGGGGATTTTTTTCTGTGATGAGCCAGCAGATGCTTTCTCCGCCAAATATGAATACGGACAGGTTCGGAGATAAAAGTTATGCCATTATCTCGGACAAGTATCTGAATTTCAGTTCGCGCGTGGGATACCATTACAGTATTCTGGATGCCTACTGCGGCCTGACTGCCACAAAGAATCATATCAATTTCCAGTTCAAAGGAGGTGCCGCAGATGATGTCCGCCGGAACCGGCGGGTCCGGCTGATAGAAAATATTCTCCGGGCAATGGGCTTTCTGACAGAGGTTCAGGGCGACAGAGTGACATCCCGGTTTACCAAAGGCGAGACAGCCGTGATCGAGGACAAATTGGATCATATCGGGCGTCTGCTGTTCTATACCCGGCAGATGGATATGCTCATGCACAGCGAAGAGAGTGTGAATCATCTGGCAGAATGCTTTATGAAAGGCGATTATCATCTTGACGGCGG
>DYRK01000764.1 GCA_020718785.1 Desulfatirhabdium butyrativorans
CCGAAGCAGGGGCTTCGGGCGCAGATGCGTTCCCAAGCAGGGGCTTGGGAACGAGAAAAAGCGGAAGTTCGGCTCAGAGAATCTGGCTCAGAAAGAGTTTGGTTCTCTCATGCGTGGGATTGGTAAAGAAATGCTCGGGCGTTCCTTCCTCAATGACCGCGCCGTGATCCATGAAAATCACCCGGTCTGCCACTTCCCTCGCGAATCCCATTTCATGCGTCACCACCACCATAGTCATGCCTTCTTTTGCCAATGTTTTCATAACGTCCAGAACTTCGCCTATCATTTCAGGGTCAAGCGCGGATGTGGGTTCGTCAAAAAGCATGACTTTGGGATCCATGGCCAGGGCCCGGGCAATGGCCACGCGCTGCTGCTGTCCTCCGGACAACTGATCCGGATACACCTTGGCTTTATCCTGAATCCCGACTTTGTCCAAAAGCATCATGGCTTTTTTCAAAGCTTCTTCGGCAGAGCGTTTGCGGACTACGCGTTGCGCGAGCGTGACATTATCAAGTACGGTCTTATGGGGAAATAAATTGAAAGACTGAAACACCATTCCCACTTCTGCGCGAATTTTGTTTATGTCGGTTTTCGGATCCATAATATCAATGCTGTCAATGAAAATATGTCCGCTGTCCGGTGTTTCAAGACGGTTCAGACAGCGAAGAAAGGTGCTTTTCCCGGAACCCGAAGGTCCTATCACAACCACCACCTCTCCCATATTGATGCTGTCGGACACATTGACCAGAGCCTGAACTTCGTGTGGAACATAAAATGTTTTGAATATGTTGCGGACAGCGATCATCTGGACAGGGCCCTCCTTTCCAAATATTGCAGAAACATGGACAGCGAAAAGGTCAGCACTAAATAGAGCAGCGCGCAGACAAACCAGAGTTCAAAGGGCTGAAGGCTGGTAGTGACAACTTCGCGCGTGGCTTTGGACAGTTCCCGGATGGCAATGATGCCCAGAAGAGAGGAATCTTTGATAAGGCTGATGAACTGACCTGCAAGGGGCGGAAGAATTCGGAGAAATGCCTGCGGAAGAATCACATGAATCATGCACTGCACATAGCTCATGCCCAGAGATCGCGCGGCTTCGGTCTGACCGCGATGAATGGACTGAATGCCTGCTCTTACGATTTCCGCCACATACGCGCCTGTAAAAGAGGCAAGAGATGCAACCCCGTACCAAATAGGCGGAATCGCACTCATTCCGTTTTTGGTCAGCAGAGTATTGAACAGCGTTCCCATAACAAAATACCAGATAAAAATCTGTACCAGCAGAGGAGAGCCGCGGATCAGTTCGATGTATGTGATTGCAGACCATTTGAGCGCGGGATTGGATGAAATACGGGCAAGTCCTGTAAATAAGCCGATAATGACGCCGAACACAATGGAGATCGTACTGACTTCCAGCGTCAGCCAAAGTCCCTCCATTAAAATACCGGCTTTCCACTGTTTTTCACCGCCCAGTATATCTCCGGGAAAGATATTGTCTCCTTCGCCTACCTTCAATCCATCTATATGAACTCTGAAAGTTTTTTCCTCATCTTTCCCTTTGATACGGATAACTGCCTGTTTTCCCTCCGCAGATATGGATTGTACCTCTCCTACCAAATCTGCTTTGGTCTCGATAATATCTTCGTAAACAAAATATCTGGGAATCCTGAACCACCGCCACACATAATCAATCTGCAACGTGGCGTAATACAATGCCAGACAGCTTCCTATGACCAGAAGAAAGAACACCCCTGTCCAGAGATAATAGGAAACTTCTTTATTTAAATGTCGGATATTTGATGATGTCATAGACCCTCGAAGGGGGTGCGGGGTACGAGGTACGGGGTCAGGGGTAAAAAAACCTCGTACCCCGTACCTCGAACCCCTGACCTCGAACCTCTCATTTTACATTTTTGTACCAGTCCGTGCTTTTGATCCATTTGTTATAGATCACATCATAGCGCCCGTCGTTTTTGATCTGGCTCAGAAAATTGTTCAGCCAGTTCAGAAAATCAGGATCGCCTTTGTTGATAGCCCATGCCAGCGGCTCATAAGTAAAAGGTTCATCCAGAAAGATGAGTTTGTCGGTTCCCTGCTCTGCCATAAAGACCACGCAGTTGGGTTTGTCATAAACATACGCGTCTGCTTTGCCGTTTACCACTTCAAGCGCGGCTTCGGTTTCTGTTTCAAAAGATTTGTAGGTGCATTTCGGGATATTTCTCTTTGTAGCCTGCTCGCCGGTGGTTCCGAGCTTGGAAGTGACGATATACTTGGGATCGTTCAGATCCTTGTAAGATTTCACCGTAGCTTCATGCTTTTTGTGAAGCAGAATCGTCTGCCCGACAATAATATAAGGCTCGGCAAAATTGACCTTGAGATTTCTTTCCTGAGTCACGGTCATTCCGCTCATGATGATGTCGAATTTTCCGGTGATAAGTGACGGAATAATTCCGTCCCATGCGGTATTGAGCGGCACAAATTTGACGCCCATTGCCTTTGCCATTTCTTTGGCAACATCAATGTCGAATCCGACAAACTCGCCTTTTTTGTCCGTCATTTCAAAAGGCATGTAGCCGGCTTCGAAACCTACCCGCAGTTC
>DYRK01000127.1 GCA_020718785.1 Desulfatirhabdium butyrativorans
AAATGGAACTGAAACAAAAAGGAGCAAAAGCAGACATAGGCGCGTTCAAGCAGCTTAAAGTCTCGCTGGTATGGACTTCCGCGGTTGACCTGGACCTGATGGCTTTTTACAAGGCCAAAGACGGCAGAACCGGCGGTGTGTATTCTGACAATTACGCAGGCGGAACTCTCGGCGATCCGAATCGGTTTCCCTTTATTCAATTGTCGGGTGACGAAGGTGTCGGCGGCAAAGCCGGAGACAACCGCGAAGAACTCCGGATTATGAAATTGGACGATTTTGAAGAACTGTATATCTGCGCTTTGAATTTTACGGACGCATCCTCCGGCACAGACAATGTGTTTGCAAAGTACGATGCCCGCGTGGAAATTGTCAGCGACCGGGGAGAAAAGCATATTGTTGCACTTGATTCGAAAGACCCTGGATCCGTGGCTGTGATCTGCAAATTTGTCGGCGGGTTCATAACCAACTCGATTGTAAATAACAGCGAGGTGATGAATTTCGAACTTTTCAGGACGCGTATTCCGGGCGCGTCCGAACTCAGGCTCGCATCCAAAATTATCCTTAAATCCAAAGGGGACAGCTACGCTCTGAAACCCAAAGCCGAACGCGGTGAAATCCTTGTCAATCTGAACTGGAATCAGGGGACTCTGCCGCCGCCGCAACAGGGATTTTTTTCAAAGCTTCTCGGAGGCGGAAACAAAGGCGTTGATCTTGATCTGGGATGTCTTTTCGAGATGCAGGACGGCGGCAAAGGAGCAATTCAGCCGCTGGGAAAAGCATTCGGCGCGTTTGACTCTCCGCCTTATGTTCTGCATCTCGGAGATGACCGCACCGGCGCGTCGGCAACAGGCGAAAACATGAAAATAAATCTGGCAGGTATCAATGCCTTGAAACGGGTGCTGATTTACACCTACATCTACGAAGGTGTAGCGAAATGGGGCAGCACCGACGCGGCGGTAACGGTCAAAGTTCCGGGACAGCCGGTTATAGAGGTTGCTATGGGGTCACAGCAAGATAGCCGGACTTTCTGCGCCATTGCAATGCTGGATTGCAAAGCAGGCGAAATCAAAGTGACCAAGCTGGTGACATTCCATAACGGACATCGGGAATGCGATCAGACATATAGCTGGGGCTTGCGATGGGTTGCCGGGTCAAAGGACTGATTTATCCCCCCCCGTGAACGGGGGGGATGCTTCTAATCAGAAAAACTGATATTGGGGTTCCTGCCTGTATTCCGGCGGCTGTTTAGCGGTTTTCTGAACCACATCTCTTTTTGTATTCTCAAAAACAGTTCCCCAATCTCCTGCGGAAGAAGACAGTGCCTTTGTCAGATTGGAAACAAAGGAATATGTGAAATAACCGCCGTCCCGGGAGTCTCCTGCCGAAAACTGGCCCGGTATGCTTCCGCTGGCAGCGATTTTCACTCTGGAGTTCAGAAACATCCGTTCAATAGTCTCATACAGAAAACTGCCTCGGGATGGCTCGACCGCTTTCAGATAATATCCGGTGTCAATCACATTGTTGCAGCAATCGGCAAGAACAATGAACTGACGGGGATTTTTACTCCTGATTTTTTCAATCACGGTGAGAAAATCTGTGGCTTCCACATAGGTATCCATAAGGGGCCAGCGGGATGCAGTTGAAGTATAGCGATGACCGTGTCCCGAATATGAAAACACAACAATATCATTTGCCCTTACCATCAGTTCGTCAATGGCTCTCAGCAAATTCTGCCGGGAGATGGCATAGCCTTCCAGCACGGTCTTATTCAAAAACAGTTTCCCTTTGCTTTGTCCCGCAACTGCTCTGAACAGCTCCTGCATATACATCGAATCAATGACTGTCGAAGTGCCGATTTTGCGGTCATTGGTATCGGCAACCATAACCAGATGAAGAATAGAAACCGAAGACGGTGCAATGACAGGTTCGGAAGCAGAAGAACCGCCGGTCTGCGAACCGGAGGCAGGCTGCGACGGCTGAATAACTACTACCGGATCGGGCGGACCCGAATAAGGTATTTTTGTGTGGCAGGATTGGACACAGAGCGCAAGCATAAGGATCAGGCTTGCTGCCGCTATTCGATAAAAAAACTGATGCTTAGTCATCTTCATTCTCCTTTTTTTTGCAAAATATCTGTCTTAATCTTCGAATAATGACCTTATCATGTCTGATAAGACAGGCTTTGCTGTTTTGCTGTTTATATCTTCTTCCGCAACGTCACCCTTATAATGAAATGCCCATTGGCTGCTGTCAAAATCTATGGCAATACATACCGATTCTTTGCCTTGTGCAAAGCGCAGCATATACGAAGGACGGACGCGGGTCCGTTTTGCCCATTGGAACTCATAGCTTCCGGACATGCAGATCATTTTTTTTATAAGACGTATATATCTGATATCCAAATCTTTTCCACGTTCCACGACAGGGTATCCCTCAATGGTCGGGGCTTTCTTATCGGATATGCCCCGCCAGTCTATCCGATAGGATTCTGCTTTTTCCGAATCAAGAATTGTCTTTATCCGGTCACAGCCGAGAAAATCCAAAACTGCTTTGTCTATTGCATCCGCAGACTCTGCTGCCTGATATCTGTCAGCCGCAGCTATTTCCGGCAGATGCTGTTTTCCGTCTGCATGACTTATCTCTGCAAGCAAAAGTCCCGCGCAGACCATCATCGGAAATATAAATATCTGTTTCATAGAATACCTCCCTGTTGCAAAAATATATAGGGTTTGAAAAAAAAACGGCAATCCTGCAAACACAGCGATCAATTTCAATCTGACAACTATCTGAAATAAAGTATCAGCAAATCAACTCTTTTGTCAAGCATTTTTTTTAAGTTGACGCTGTCCTCTGTTTATGATAGGAAGCTGGGAATGCTCTTGATGCTGGAAGAATGGCTGAAGGAAATCTACAAGGATTGTGTGTAAGCAAGGATTGCGGGACGCTTCATAATCCCTGCTTAAACACAATCCTTGTATTCCTCTATTTGAAACATTTTGGTTAATGCGGATTTTGTAGGGTGGGCAGAGCGCAACGAGACCTTCCTTGTAACTGCCTGATCTGCGCTCTGCCCACCCTACTATAATTTTGAATGGAACCCGATCAAAGCAAAGCAGAATATTCGTAAACATAAGATAATTTTTGAGCGCGCCGCTATGAAAACAATATTAGGAGTATGATCTATGAAATCGGAATACGATTTTTCAAAAGGTGAACGAGGCAAATTTTATCATCCTGAGGCAGAATTGTGTCTGCCTGTCTATCTTGACCCGGATGTGGCTGAATTCATGCGCCGGATTGCTGCAAAAAAAATATGGAGATCGGACAGGTCGTGAACGACTGGTTACGAACAAATATCGGATTAGTTACCCGGCAATGAATTGCCGGGCTATTAGAGGAGTGCAAAAATAGAGCGCAGCGATTTTTTGCACCCTGCCGGATTGCCTGAATATATGCAAAAAACCGCTGCGCTCTATTTTTGCACTCCGAATTTATGCCTGAATATATGCAAAAAACCGCTGCGCTCTATTTTTGCACTCCGAATTTATGCTTAAACACAATCCTTGTAGATAACCCATTCTAATCCGTTAAAATTTTTATTAATGAAAGGATGAAAATGAAAATTGAAGCGATAAAGGTTGAAAAAGGATTTCTGATTCCGATGACCGGAGCATTCAAAACGATTCAGAACGACAGGATATTCTTGGAAATTGAAATCCTTGATCCGTGTGAGGCGGAAAATTACGCTGCACTTGACGGGCTGATCGGTATGTGTGAAACGAAACGGACAGATGCCTCGGTGAATCATGACGCAATCATTTACGGCAGCGGGCGATCTACAAGGATTGTGTGTAAGCAAGGATTGCGAGACAGTGTATCACGTATCACAAACTAAGTTTCTTTAAGAAACTTAGTTTGTTAAGTGTAAACAAGGATTGCGGGAGGCTTCATAATCCCTGCTTAAACACAATCCTTGCAGACAAGACAAAGAAAACGCTATGAACTCAGAAACAAACAGTCAAAAGCAAAGCCAAGAGGCAACACCCCAGCTGCCCGGCATATTCAAGCTGGCGTGGATGCTTTTCATGCAACGTGCCACCCTGTATCATCATTTAAAAGCCTGCGGCATAGATGATCCTGATGCGCCGATATGGAGGCTGCTCTGGTTGGCTAAAGAAAACCGACCGATAAAACGCCGCTATGCCCGGCAAATATTGATTTTAGTATTCATCACTATGCCGATGACTTCATTTTTTCTGTCCCTTGCTGCCAATGATATTTTTATCCTATTGAGATTTTCTATAAATTTTGAAGCATGGGCGTTAGGCCTCGTGTTCGCTCTCGTTTTAGCTCTTGCATTCGGTATGGGTTTAACCCTTGTTTTCGGCACAGTTTTCGGCACAATTTTCAGTCTGTCTTTCGGCATCGGTTTCAGTGTTGCATTATCCGCTGTTTTCAGCCTCGTCCTCGGAATTCCTGTGCCCGATATTTCATATTTGCATACCGTTGACGGCAAGCTTTGGAACGCGATTATAGCTGAGTCTGTAATAGCCGCGACTATATTTTCGTTTGCAATCTTTCTTTCCGCTCTTGTTTTCTGCCTTACCTTCTGCATCGCTTTTTTCTGCGCCACTTTAGGCTGGAACAAATTACGGAAAATGAGCAATTGACGATTCCGGTGCTGGGGCGGCGGATTCGGGAATATTGGCTGTTGTGATTATACTGCCCACCGTTATAAACTGCGCTTTCGGACACTGCCGTAAAACGATTTGCAAAATCGTTTTACAAAAGCGCAATTCCGTAAAACGGTTTTGCAAACCGTTTTCTCCGCAAAAACGATTTGCAAAATCGTTTTACAAAAGCGCAATTTATGACGGTGACAAGAATACGTTAAGATGGTTAAAATATGAATAAAAAATCGAATGAGACGCTGTTTCAGTTATTAGAACAGAAGAAAAAAATTGCTGTGGAAGATGCCTTGTCCATTGGGACAGATATATTGAAAGGCTTGAAAAAAAAGCATGAAGGCTTTCATGCCGGTCCCTGGAAACAGGATCATCAGACCTGTATCACGCCCCATGATATTCTGATTTTACATGAAGAAGAGAAATACAGGGCAATGCTTCAAGCCTCAGTAACCCGGTTTTTCCCTGATTCTCAGACATATCTCGCGCCCGAAGGTTTCTGGGATGTCTGTCTCCCCGCGGGCGATGTGTTTTCAGCAGGAGTCATTCTGTATGAGATGATTACGGGCATCTGCCCATGGAAATACAATTTCGATAAGCTGTCCGATGATCCCGAAGATATTGTCACCCGCATATTTGCAGCGAGAAAAACGCCGCCCCGTGAGCCGTCTTTTTATAATGAGCGATGCGACGATGCCTTGGACGACATTATCTTAAAAGCTATTGCTGCAGACCTTGAGCAGAGATATCAAAGCCCGGAAGATTTTTTATCTGCCCTGAATTCAGGAAAGAAGTCATTGGACACGGAAAAGCATTCTTCATCTCTGAGCCCGAAACAGAAAGACAGCGCTTTGCCGAGGCTTGAGAAGAAAAAGGGAAAGGGATTCGATGATGTCGCCGGCATGAACGAATTAAAACAGATGCTTTACAGCGATGTCATTTCAGCGTTGAAAGACAAAGAACTTTATGATAAATACAAAGTCACGGTTCCCAACGGGCTGCTGCTGTACGGTCCTCCGGGATGCGGCAAAACCTTTATTTCCCAGAAATTTGCAGAAGAAATTGACTATCATTTTGTGGCAGTCAAGCCCTCGGACCTTGCCAGCATTTATGTTCACGGCACTCAGGAGAAAATCGGTCAGTTATTCAAAGAAGCCAAAGAAAAGGCTCCGAGTATTATTTTTATTGATGAAGTGGACGCAATACTTCCGAGCAGACAAGGCAATCTGTACCATAGCTATGCGTCGGAAGTCAATGAATTTCTTGCACAAATGACCGAATGCCATGAACACGGCATCTTCATCATTGCAGCCACGAACCGCCCTGAAAAAATTGATCCCGCGATTCTGAGAACCGGAAGAATGGACAAGGTAGTTTATGTGGAACCGCCTGATTTCGAAGCAAGAATCGAGATGTTCAGGCTGTATCTGAAAGACCGTCCTGCGGCTCCGGATATTGATCTGAAGCAATTGGCCGTATTATCTGAAAACTATGTGTCCAGCGATATAAAATTCATCGTCAATGAGGCTTCGCGGAATGCCCTGATGGAGCGGGTTCTGATTACTCAAAGTCATCTCGAAGAAGTTCTCCGAAAGACTTCGCCTTCGATTTCCGAGAATCAGATCAGACAGTATGAGATATTTAAAAACAGCCGGGTGTTTGTGTGAAGAATGTCCGCCTGAAGGCGGTACTGCGAACTTTTCTATCTACTGAATATCAGCAGATCGAAAAGTTTCAATCCGGAGTGCAAAAATAGAGCGAAGCGATTTTTTGCACCGTAACTTTCGGAAATCCGCCCGGTGCAAAAAACCGCTCCGTTGCACTCCGCTCTATTTTTGCACTCCGGAACTTTTCGATCTGATGAATATGTTTTATAAGGAGCAGATTATCAATGAAAAGCTATTTTAAACAGACAGCCCTCATAATTGCCCTGATGTTGACAGGTCTCTGTGTTCTCAACGGCTGCATGACAAAAAGACTGACCGAAAAACAGAATCGGATCGAACAGATGTCTGATGCAGAGCTGAAGGAATACTATCACGGCGTTAATGAAAAAATAAAAGACCTTGATGCTGTTGAAAAAGGAAAAGGCAATCCCAACTATTTGCCTGGCATAGTACCGGAGCGGGAGTATATGCCGGGAGGTCAGATATACGAGCTTTATCAGGTACGGGAGCTGATTGTCGCGGAGCTTCGGAAACGCAATATCAGACCCTGACAGTCAGAATCAGAAATTTTTGATTTCTGTAAACCTTTTTGTATTTCACTTCGTCTGATACATCAAACATCGGCAAAATCACACTACCGGACAATTTTTCAACCCGTTCTGCTGAAACAGACAAAAAACGGCTTGCAAAGCCGTTTTACTGTAAAACGATTTTTTAAATCGTTTTTAATAAAATCAGCATATTATAATTTTTTGTCCGGTAGTGTGCGGCAAAATAACAAAATAAACTGTAGGGAGCGAATTTCCGAAAATTCAAAAAGGAGGATAATGAAATGAAAATATTCGGTTACACCCTGTCAACCGTACTGATGCTTGCCATCATGGCAGCGTTCATACTTCCGAATATGATGTGTACTTCCGGGCGTATAGCGAGCGAAGCTTTTCTCGAAAGAGACAAGCTTGGATTTAGCGAGCTGACAGATAAGCCTGCTCTTTTGCTTTTGCAGAAGGCTCCGGCTGAATTCAATACCGAAGCTTATGATTATATTTCCGACAATCCTTTTCTCAGTGTCCGGCAGAATCCCCTTTCCACCTTTTCCGCAGATGTGGATACAGCCTCTTACGCGAATATCCGCCGTTTTTTGCAGGAAGGCGGGATGCCGCCGAAAGATGCGGTACGCATCGAGGAAATGATCAATTATTTCAGCTATGACTACCCGGCTCCCGCGGAAGATGTCCCTTTTTCCGTTCACACTGAAACAGCCGCATGTCCCTGGAATCCGGAACACCGCCTGATCCGCATCGGATTGAAAGGCAGAGAGATCAGCGGGAAAACACGGCCGCCTGCAAATCTCGTGTTTCTGGCAGATGTCTCAGGCTCGATGAGTTCTCCTGACAAACTTCCGCTCTTGCAGAAAGCCATGAAACTTCTGGTTCGGAATCTGGAGGAAAAAGACCGGATGGCGATTGCAGTATATGCGGGCGCATCAGGTCTGGCTCTGCCTTCCACAACATGCGATAATGAAAATAAGGCGAAACTGCTCGATGCCATAGACAATCTCAGATCCGGCGGAAGCACTCACGGCAGTGAAGGCATTCGGCTGGCTTATGAAACAGCAAAGGATAACTTCATCGCTCAGGGCGTCAACCGGGTGATTCTGGCAACGGACGGGGATTTCAACGTAGGCATCACAAATCAGGGCGATCTCATCCGCCTGATCGAAGAGAAAGCCAAGACCGGAATTTTTCTCACGGTTCTGGGATTCGGGACCGGCAATCTCAAAGATTCGACCATGGAGAAATTGGCTGATAAGGGCAACGGAAACTACAGCTATATTGACAGCATCACCGAAGCCCGTAAAATATTGGTGGAAGAAGCAGGCGGAACGCTGGTGACTATTGCCAAAGATGTCAAGATTCAGATTGAATTCAACCCTGCCGAAGTCAGCGGATACCGGCTCATCGGATATGAAAACCGTGTGCTGCGTTCCGAGGATTTCAATGATGATAAAAAAGATGCAGGAGAAATCGGTGCAGGTCATACAGTGACTGCTTTTTATGAACTGGTGCCTGCGGGACGGTCAATGTCAGACAAAGTTGATCCCCTGAAATATCAGCAGCCTGTTCAGCCTTCCGAGGCATCCGGAACCGGCGAACTGCTCACCGTGAAACTCAGGTACAAGGAACCTGACGGCGATACGAGCAAATTGTTGAGTATGGCAGTCAAAGATAAGGCAAACACTGTCGAAAAAGCTTCACAGGATTTCAGATTTGCCTCGGCTGTGGCTGCCTTCGGAATGCTTCTTCGCGATTCGCCTCATAAGGGAAATATCACGTATGAAGAAGTGATCCGGCTGGCTTTATCCGCCAAAGGAAACGACGAGTACGGCTATCGTGCCGAGTGTGTCAGCCTGATGCGGAATGCAGCCTCTCTGAGCCGATAATAAATCCGGAGTGCAAAAAACCGCTCCGCTCTATTTTTGCACTCCGGAAACAATTTTCGATCTACTGAATGTAGGGGCATGTCGGCGACATGCCCTACATTAGAGACAGCCGAATACCTGCAAATATGTACGGGGCGGGCATGAATAGAAGGGCATGTCGCCGACATGCCCCTACGATTCGTTTTTACCTCTGACCCCTCACCTGTCAAACAGCAGCGTCAGCATATAATCATTGGATTCCGGGTCCCTCTTGATATCAAAGCCCAGTTTTTTGCCAAGAGCGAGCATCTGCCGGTTTTCCGGCAGCACAATCCCCCAGACTTTTTCAATATCCCAGCCCTGAGCAATTTCAAGGCATTTCTCAAGAAGACACGCGCCGATGCCTTTTCCCTGCCATGAATCTCTCACCAGAACGGAAAACTCGGCATGTTTCGGATTATATTCGGTAATAACACGCGCACTTCCCAGCATTTCTTCTCCGCTTTCCGGGGTTTCCCGAATTGCCACCAGAGCGATTTCGCGGTCATAATCTGTCTGTGTGAACCGGGCCAGCATATCGTGGCGCAGATGTTTTATAGGAGAGAAGAAGCGGAAATACACACTCTGCGGAGAAAGCGATTCGAACATTTTTATAAAAAGATCGGCATCTTCGGGCCGAATCGGACGGACAGACAGATTTACGCCTTCCTTTGTAGTCACATTGCTTTCATGCTGATTGGGATAGGGGCTGATCACAAGATGCAACGGTGCCGGGACTGCCGAAGGTTTGAGCATGACTCTGGCATCCACCGCGCAGATATCGTTTTCCACTGCAAGCACGGGATTCATATCAAGTTCTTCGATTTCGGAAAAATCTGTCACGAGTTGAGCCAGACGGATCAGAATCTCTTCCAGCAGAACTATATTTGCAGGCTGATGATTCCGATATCCCTGAAGAATACGGAAAACTTTGGTATCTTCCATGAGATTCCGTGCCAGAAGCCGGTTCAAGGGCGGCAGAGCGATAGCCCGGTCTTTCAGGATTTCGGTCATAATTCCGCCCATACCGAAAAGAATGACGGGTCCGAAATCCCTGTCTTTTTTCGCGCCGATAATCAGTTCGTAATCCGGACGCTTCAGCATGGGCTGAATTGTGACACCGTCAATTTTGGCATTCGGATTATAAGCCTTCGCATCTGCGACTACGGTTTTGAAAGCATCACGCACATCTTCGGAAGTTCTCAGATTCAGTTTGACTCCGCCTGCATCGCTTTTGTGGGTAATCTCACGGGAACTGATTTTCATTGCCACAGGAAATCCCATTGCCGAAGCTTTTTCGACAGCTTCTGCTTCCGATGCCGCTGTTTCCGTTCGGTTTACCGGAATTCCGTAAGCAGCCAGCAGGTCTTTTGCCTCTGTTTCCGTGAGAAGACCGTTTTCACGGGTCAGTCCTTTTTGAATAATTGCAGAGGCTCTGTCACGGTCAACAGTTATTTTTCCGGGGAGTTTGGGGGGAATCTGCTGAAGCATCTCTATATTTTTGGAATAGGAGTACAAACCCATAAATGCCCGGACTGCACGCTCCGAAGTGTCAAATGTCGGAATACCTGCCTGATTGAAGACATCGCGTCCCGGTTCCATATCCGGTCCGCCCATCCAGGAAGTAAAGACCGGATAGGATTTGCCTTTGAGAAGATCGGCCAGCCCTTTTGCCACATCAGTCGGATCATTGAGGCCCTGAGGTGCGGCAAGAATCAGAAGTCCGTTGAATTCATTGGCTTTCAGACAGATTTCCACCACTTTCCGAAAGCGTTCCGGAGACGCGTCGCCCAGAATATCAATGGGATTTCTATGACTCCAATGCGGCGGAAGGATTTCATTCAACTGCCGCAGTGTCTCTTCGCTGAGAGAAACCGGTTCTACACCGTAATCGGAAAGGGCATCTGCTGCCATGACTCCGGGTCCGCCTGCATTCGTGACAATAGCCAGCCCTTTGCCAGCGGGTCTGGGCTGTTTGGAAAGCAGTTCCGCGCAGTCAAATAGTTCTTCAAAGGTTTTAACCCGGACAATGCCTGCCCGCTTGAAAGCCGCGTCATAAATTGCGTCTTCTCCTGCCAGCGCGCCGGTATGAGACGAAGCCGCAGCCGCGCCGGCACGGGTTCTGCCTGCTTTCAGGGCAATCACCGGTTTTACCCGGGAAATCGCTCTTGCCGCGCTCATAAAATTTCTCATATGGTTCAGGCTTTCGATATACATCACGATACTGCTTACATGATAATCTCCGCCCAGATAGTCAATCACATCTCCGAAATTCACATCCAGCATGGAACCCAGACTTACAAAATAGCTGAATCCCATTTTCTCTTTGATGGAAAGATCGAGAATTGCCGTACATATCGCGCCGCTCTGGGAGATAAATGCCATTTTGCCGGGAAGAGGCATGTGGCTTGCAAAACTGGCGTTCATTTTAGCCGGACTCGATACCACTCCGAGACAGTTCGGACCCATAATGCGAATGCCGGTTCCTTCAGCGGCTTTCCTGATCTCAGCCTCGATTTCTCTGCCTTTGTCTCCCTGTTCTTTTCCGCCTGCGGAAATGACAATGACGCCGCCGGCTCCGGCATCGGCACTTTGTCTCACCAGTTGGGAGGCTGTAGTAATCGGTGTGGCAATCACTGTGAGATCAATGGGTTCCTTAATATCCGGAACCGAAGAATAACAGGGAAGATTCCAAAGATTTTCCCGTTTGGGATTGACCGGGTAAATCTTTCCGGCATATCCGCCCTCGATCAGATTCCGCATCAGCGCGGCGCCGATACTTCCCCGGGTTTCACTCGCACCGACAACCGCTATTGATTTCGGATGAAATATTCTGTCTAAATTACTGACGCTCATAACAGTTCCTCCCCTTTTACGAAAAGCGATGGTTTAAATCTTCAACAGACCTTAGTTTTTTTTTAAACGACTTGCAAAGCCGTTTTACTGTAAAACGATTTTTCAAATCGTTTCCGGCACGGTGTGCTGATATATGTACCGTCAAATTCGTAAAATGTCAAATTATAACCGAGGCGGAGTTATTTGATAAAGCCCACGGTTCTCGGAAGCCAGAGGACAAGATCGGGCATATAGGTCAATATAAACAATACGGCGATCTGTATGATAATAAAGGGCAGAGATGCTTTTGTCACATAGATCACGTCCTTGTCGGCAATGGATCCGGCAATGTACAGACTCACGCCCACCGGCGGTGTGCAGTATCCGATTGCCAGATTGACGGCCATGATCAGTCCGAAATGGACGGGATCCACATGGAATCCGCTCAACATCGGCAGGAATATGGGACCCAGAATCAGCGTTGCAGAAATGATATCCATGAACATGCCCACTGCAAAAAGCAGCAGGTTCACCGAGAGAAGAAAGACAATCGGAGAATGGATATTCGACAGCACAGCTTCGGTGATCTTCTGGGGTATGTTTTCAAGAGTGAGATAACGGCCGAAGCAGGTCGCTCCCGCGACAATGATCAGAAGGGTTGCAGATGTGACCGCGGATCCGACGGTAACTTTCTTGACATCCTTGAATTTCATGGATTTAT
>DYRK01000765.1 GCA_020718785.1 Desulfatirhabdium butyrativorans
TACCGAGAACAACGGCGTAGTCAGTTTCATCATCCATGTCAGGGAAAACAACAGCGCGATGCGGGTGAACATGGCAAGAAAAAGCCCGATAGTGCGTCCTTTTGCCTGCTGCTCTTGGGGCAGTTTTCCGGCAAGAATCGCAATAAAAATAATATTGTCAATGCCCAGAACAATTTCCAACGCGGTCAGCGTCAGCAGTGCGATCCAACTCTGCGGATCAGTTATCCATTCCATAGTTTAAGCTCCTTTAAATTTATTCTTACGATAATTTTTCCGTAATATCCGGATTCTCCCGAAGATGCTCATCCATCCGCCGCACTTTATCCCGCACAATTTCAACAACTTTTGTCTGCTCGGATAGCACTACGGATATTTCCGCCATCAGCCCGACAAGCTTCTCTGAGTTTTCAGAAACGCCTGAAAACAGATGATCAGACTCTTCGGCAAGATTTGCTGCTTCTCTGATCTTATTCAGGTTGTTCAAAATCAGTTGTTCGCTGTTTTTGGCTGCGGAAGCGGATCGGAGTGCCAAATTTCTGACTTCTTCCGCCACCACTGAAAATCCGGTTCCGGCTTCACCGGCTCTGGCTGCTTCTATTGCCGCATTCAACGCAAGCATATTGGTCTGAAAAGCGATTTCATCTATACTTCTGATTACCTTTGAAGTATCTTCGCTGGTTCTGATCATATCCAGCATAGCAGCATTCAACGCCTTTACAGACTGATTTGCCTGAGCCGCAAAATCTTCCAAATGCCCTATCAGTTCAAACCCATGATTTGCTTTTTCCACATTTTTCTGCAAAATATCGTTCAATTTGCTGAGACTGTCATTTGCCAATTCTTCAGTCTCCCGTTGAATGGCATCCACGCTTTTTTCAAGGAGATCAAGAAGACGCTTCATCTCGGTTTTGGATAAATCCAAATCTTTCATAGTCTGCTGCTGGGCAGTCATGGCATTGTTTAACGCGGAAAACGACAGGCGGATGCCTTTATCGAAAAAAAACGATGTTATCGAAAGAGCCAGCAGCGGACCTATGAGATTTGCAACCTGAATACTGAGAATCTGTTCATGCGTAAACGGATGATCCGGAAATGCGTATCTTGAAGATTCGAGTATTATCAGCACGATAAATTCGAGCAGCATCAATCCTGTCCAGACGATCAGGTTACGCGGACCCACCAGCACGCCTGCAAATACCGGAATCACCATATTCCATGTCAGAGAACTGGAAAAAATTCCTCCGGTGAAATGCGACATCATCACAAAATGGAGGCTTAAAGGAATCAGCACCGTATTTGCCATCAGATTCAGAGACGCGGTATACCGAAGTATAAACGGCGCAATAAGGGTGATGATCATCACGACTGACATGCTGATCGCCAACTCCGGAACCCCCAATTTCCACCATTTGACAATATTGGGAAGATAAAACAGCGGCGAAATCATAATGAACAGCGTCAACTGCCACGCCTTCCGGCTGGCGTCCGTATCTGCTTTGACGCTTTCAGGAATAAACCAATGGATCAACCGCCCGATGTTCATCATTTCCTCCGATATTGTCATATTCCCCACAAGATGAGAAACCACAAAAACGATGATAACATCATAATATCACAGGCTTTGGGAATATCGGTGATATTGACTGCGCCGAATTTTTCTCCGATATAGGGCTTTGATACCAACTGCCCCGCGTAATAATTGGGTCCGCCTAATCTGACTTCCAGAACTCCTGCAAACGCGGCTTCCGGATAGCCTGAATTAGGGCTTGAGTGGCGTTTTCCTTCGTAAAATGCGGTTTTCAATGCCCTGATGCCGCTGCATGAGATAAACTCTGCCGCAAGCGCAATCACAAACACCGCCAGCCGCGCCGGAATATAGTTTGCCAGATCATCCAACCGGGCAGATGCTTTTCCGAATTTCTCATATTTCTCATTTTTATAACCCACCATTGAATCCAGCGTATTGATCATTTTATAAGCAATTGCCAAAGGCGCACCGCCGATAGCCGCATAAAATAACGGTGAAATAACGCCATCCACCAGATTTTCCGCCACAGTTTCAACACCTGCACGGATTACGCCTTCTTCAGACAAGGGCGCAACATCTCTGCCGACAATCATGGCAAGTTTTTCTTTTGCTGATGACAAATCGCCGTTTCTTAATGCGCCATAGACTGCCATTGCAGAACTTTCAAGACTTCGGATAGAAATTGAGTAGTAAATCAGCACAATTTCAAGTATAGCCTTCAATACCGGATGAAGACACCCTGCCAGACTGAGCAATATCAACGTCAGCGCCCATGTTGAAAAAATCAGGAACAGCGCAAACAAAAGCCCTGAAATTGAAAGCGGAACAGGAAGTTTTCTGAACCGCGCTTCTGTGGTTTCAATGGCTTTTCCCATCCATCTGACCGGGTGGGGCAGCCGTTCCGGATCGCCGATGATTAAATCCGATAGATACGCTATCGGCAGAACATACGATACCATATTCATGATGCTTCCTCTTTCTGAACAAGTTTAACTTCCTGTTCGATTTTTTCAGGCTCAACAACTTTTTCGGGCGGCACAACAATTTCTTCGCGCGGAATGATGT
>DYRK01000766.1 GCA_020718785.1 Desulfatirhabdium butyrativorans
CCGGGGCTTCGGGCGCAGACGCGTTCCCAAGCAGGGGCTTGGGAACGAGGAAAACTCGTTTCAAAGTCCGGTTTTTTCAATTTTACGGGTTGAATATAAGACGGTACTGGTTTATTTTAGAGTCTTTTTCTCGTTCCCAAGCCCCGGCTTGGGAACGCACCTGCCGGGGAGGCTCCCCGGCTTCCCGTGACGGGAGACGGCCCGAAGCCGGGGCTTCGGGTGCAGACGCGTTCCCAAGCAGGGGCTTGGGAACGAGGAACGAGGAAAGGGAACGAGGAAACAGACAGCCGGGCTTCTGACTGCCGATTTTATTGACAAGGATTTTTCATGGCAAACAAAGAACACCGTGATCTCATCAGACAAGGGGTGGTGATCTGGAATAATGCGCGGGACAATAATGTTTCGGAATGCCCTGATCTTTCCGGTGTGAATCTCTGCACGGCAGACCTGAGCGGCGTGAATCTCAGCAATGCCAATCTGTGGGAAGCGAATCTCAGTAAAATGATACTCCGGGGAGCAGACCTCAGAGAAGCGAATCTTTGTTTCGCGGATATGAGCGGAACCGACCTCAGCGCGGCCGATCTTCGAGGGGCAAATCTCACCAATGCCGACCTCAGCAGCGCGGATCTCGGCAAAGCAGATTTCAGAAATACCAAACTCTGGGGAACCAATCTCAGCAGAAGCACGCTCCGATGGGCAAATTTCACCGGAGCGGACCTGAATCAGGCAAACATAGCCCATGCAGACCTCAGTTATACGAATTTCCGGGGAGCAAATTTAAGCGTTGCAAATTTCTCAAAAGCATTGTTCAGCCATACAAATCTGAGCCACTCGGATCTCAGAGGAGCAGATTTCAAAGACAGCAGGATGGAATGGACTCTTTTTGCCAATGTTGATCTGAGCGAAGCAAAGAGCCTTGACACTGTTCTGCACCGCGGTCCCTCAACTGTCGGTATTGACACAACATATCAGTCCGGGGGCAGGATTCCCAAAGCATTTCTCCGCGGAATCGGGATACCGAATAATTTTATCAATTATATGACATTGCTTGCCCAGCACCCGACCCGTTTTTATTCCTGTTTTATTCTTTATGCTGCCGAAGATAAAGCTTTTACCGAACAGTTGTACAACGATCTGTGCAATAACGGGGTCAGATGCTGGCTGTCGCGGTTCGGGAGCCGATACTCTGATACTGAAAACCGTAAAGACATGTTCCGGGTTCCGAATTCCGCTGTGCTGCTCATTCTTTCCGAACACTCCGCGGGCAAAGAATGGGCAGAAGCAGACATGAAAACAGCGGTTGAACTGGAACATAAAAAAAACAGGATCATCCTGTTTCCGATCACGCTGGATACTGCCGTGTCAGGACAGATATATGCGGATATCCGGCAGAACCGGCATGTCAGCGATTTTTCCCTGTGGAAAAATGCAGACGCATATTCGGCGGCGTTCAAACAGCTTCTCAGGACTGTGCGCGATACCTTTCCTCTTCAGAACACCGGACCTCAGACAGAAAACGATATGCCGGTCACTTCCTCTGCGGCGGCCGGGATCGGAAGTCTGAATTTTCCTCAGGCAGCTTACAGGATTATCGGAGAAAATAACTGCCCGATGTATGCTCTCGGAGATGAACTGAAGGTATCGGGCAAATCGCTGCTGTTTCCTGAAGGAAAGCCCGCATGTCTGATTCTGCTTGATGATATCACAGTTGCCCATACCAAATACGAGAGTACGGGCAGCCGTGCCGGATACGCGTTCAAATGCAGCGGATGCGGCGGAACTGTCCGGCTGAAATATCAGACATCTCAGACTGTTCCCCGCATAAAGAAAACCGGAGAGGATACCGATGCAATGGCTGCTCTGCTCAGTAATTTTTCAATGTTTCAGAATCTGAGCGAGCCGGATATCAGGCATATTGTCTCTTTTCTCAGGCGCAAAACTTTTGACGCGGGCGATATCATCATAAAAAAAGGGGATCCGGGCAAAAATCTCTTTATTGTCATAAACGGAACAATAGAGGTTATCGGAGAAGGCGGCATTTCGCTTGCGGTGATGGGAACCGGAGAGGTCTTCGGCGAAATGAGCCTTCTTTCCGGCAATCCTGTGGGCGCAACCGTAAAAGTCGTAGAGCCGGTAACTCTTTTATATATGAACGGCAAGGAGTTCAGGAGTATATTGAACCGGTTCCCCTCGCTTCAGATGTATTTTACCTGTCTGCTTGCGCGAAGATTGGCTGAAATTCAGGATATCCGGTCTCAGGAATTTGCATCCGGCATGGTCGGAAAACTGTCTGAAATGCCGCCTTCGGAGCTTTTTCAGACTCTGAACATCAATCAGAAAACCGGCATCCTCAACCTGAAACTGTTCAAAGGAACCGCGGAAGCAGCTTTCAGAGACGGAAATCTTGTCCGTGCCGGATATGACGGACTGGAAGGAACCGAGGCTTTTTATGAAATCCTCAAGGAAAAGGAGGGCAGATTCAAGTTTAGCCCCGGATTGTCCGCTGAAGATATGGAAGCTGACGAGGTCGGGGATTTTATGTGGCTTCTGATGGAAGGGACGCGGCAGATTGATGAGAAGAAGTGAGAAGTGA
>DYRK01000767.1 GCA_020718785.1 Desulfatirhabdium butyrativorans
GCCTGCACGAATATCTCGGATATACTTTTCCACAGAGCGGTAATTCCGGCGGCGCAGAGGCGGAATAAATGAATGCGCCGATGGTCCGAATCCTATATACGCTACATCAGACCAGTATTTCCGATTATGCCGGGACCTTTGGCTGTCTGAACGGGCAAAATTCGAGATTTCGTACTGAGCATAACCGTGACGCTCTGCAAATTCTACCGTTACCAGAAACATATCTGCCACAGCAGCGTCCTTCAAGGGAATAAACAGCCCATCTCTGCGTTTTTTCTCCAGGGGAGTTCCCTTTTCCAATGTGAGCATATAGCAGGAAAGATGTGCAGGCTCTATGTCAACAGCATGTTGCAGATCAGATATCCATGACTGCCGCGTCTGACCCGGAATGCCGTAGATAAAGTCAAGCCCGATATTCTCAAATCCGGCTTCCTTTGCCCATCGGATTGCGTGATATGCCTCTTGCCCCGAATGGATTCTGCCGAGGAATTTCAGGTTTTCATCCTGAAAAGACTGAACGCCGATGTTAAGACGATTGACTCCGGCATCACGGTAAGCCTTTAATTTTTCAGGTGTTACAGTTCCGGGATTGGCTTCGAGCGTGATTTCCGTATCAGGGAGAATATCAAAAAAACTATATGCCTTAGCTATGATCCGACCGATCTCTTCGGCTTCGAATACCGAGGGCGTGCCGCCGCCGATATAGAGGCTGTCGAAACACAAAGAAATATCAGCGGCAGTCATTTCCATTTCGCGCAGCAATGCCTCGCAAAATGCCTTTTTTAGCGAATCATTCGTTACCGAATAGAAATCACAGTAAGGACATTTCCGAATACAGAAAGGAATATGGATATACAGCCCAGCGGGTTCGATTTTCATCATCAATGAATGTAGTACCAAGTTAATTGAGTTCACAGTAAAGCGGGTTTGAAACCCGCTTTACAGCGGCTCCGGCTGTCAGTCGGAATGATGTAGTAGTGCGATTTTCCAAATCGCGCCGGGCGAATTGCAAATTCGCCCTACAGTCGGATTTCAGGCTCTGTTCCGGACAACAGCCGCCGGATATTGTCTTTATGCCGGAAACAGATAAACAGCGTGATGACTCCTGCACAGCCGGTCAGGACTCCGGAGCCGGCAGTGATCCATATTGCTATGGGCAATACCGCGGCTGCGGCTAATGATCCCAGAGATGCTTTTCTGCAGTACCGGACAACTATAATAAAAACTGACAGAACAACTGCAAACGCAGTCGGCGAAATCACGAGAAAAGCTCCTGCCGCGGTGGCAACCCCTTTGCCGCCGTCTTTGAATTTCATAAAAATCGGATAAAGATGTCCGAGAAAAGCCGAAAGTATTACTAAAGAGATATAAAACGCTCCCCGGATTTCCTGCATATCTGCCATTGAAAGCGCAAAATACACGGGAATTGCGCCCTTTGACATATCTCCGATAAGGGTCAGCGCGCCCAGCCTGGAACCGGCAATCCGTCTCACATTGGTCGCGCCGATATTTCCGCTTCCTTTCTGCCTGATATCAACGGATGCGAATGTGCGGGTCAGTAAGAGTCCGCAGGGAACAGAGCCGATAATAAAGGCAATTGCCGGAAGTAAAACTTCAATGATCTGCATAATTTTTTCATCTCATATCTTTGCCGGTTTGACCCCATCGTCTGAAAAGATGATGTTCGATACCCAGACAGTCAAATATTTTTCCCACGGTCTGACGGATAATATCGTCAATTGTTTGGGGATGATGATAAAAAGAAGGAACCGGAGGCAGAATCACTGCGCCCATATCCGCAGCCATGCTCATAAGTCTGAGATGACCATTGTGAAGCGGGGTTTCTCTCACTGCCAGCACCAATTTCCGCTTTTCCTTCAATGTCACATCCGCCGCCCTGATGAGAAGATTTTCGGTATAACTGTTCGCAATACCGGATAAGGTCTTGATTGTACAGGGAACCACTGCCATTCCCTCAGTCAGAAAGGATCCGCTGGCAGGGGCTGAGGTCATATCGGCATTGTCATACACCGCGTCTGCCAGAGCTTCTGTTTCCGCAACCGTATAAGTCGTTTCGATTCCGATATTTTTTTTGCCGGCTTCGGACAGGATGAGATGCGTCTCGATTTTCTGTTCTCTGAGCAGACGCAGCAGCGTGATACCGTAGATAACGCCGCTTGCGCCTGTAATCCCTACAATGATCCGTTTCGACATACCTTTACTCCATGATCCGCTTAAAGAGCATCAAATTTTTTCATTAAAAATACAGGGTCTTCCACAGAAAGACTACAGGTTTTTTTCTGATTGTCCGGGTCAATCACATTATAGAAAAACAAACTTTCCTTGTGATCTTCAGCGGTTTTTCTCTGCGGCTCAGGGCTGCCGGAACTGTGTTCTTCGTCTGAGTCAATCCGGGCGAGTTTGAGGATAATGCTTTCGGAAATCTTCTCGATCACCGCCTGACGCTTTGCATCGGAGATTCCGCTCCGGCTGACAGCGTTGCCGTTTTGCTCCGAAATTCTCCTTAGGATCAACTGTCTGCTGTAGTCTTTAAGGACATTATGGATTTGATAAGCGGAAACCTGCATCGT
>DYRK01000128.1 GCA_020718785.1 Desulfatirhabdium butyrativorans
CTCATTTCTCACTTTTCCTCGTTCCCAAGCCCCGGCTTGGGAACGCGTCTGCGCCAGAAGCCCCGGCTTCGGTCCGTCTCCCGTCACGGGAAGCCGGGGAACCTCCCCGGCAAGTGCGTTCCCAAGCCGGGGCTTGGGAACGAGAAAAAACGAGAAAACGAGAAAGTGAAAGTCGGGAAATCATTTCTCACTTCTCATTTCTCAGTTCTCACTTTTTACGCTTGCCGAACACCAGATTTCCTCCCAGATGGCCTGCAAGACCTGCGGCTCCCAGCATAATCAGATGAATGAAAAGAAATATCCAGCGGTTATCCGATGTCGGGTACATCACATGAGGATTCAAGATGTGCCAGAGTACAAGGATAAAGCATGTCGCGGTCACCACACCGCCGCATACCATTTTTGTGAAAAACAGGTTGGTCATGTGTGCGCCGTAAATCCGTTTCCAGTCATTATAGCCGGAAAACAGTACCAGCGGCATGGAAAGCAGGACAAATACCAGATTGTAAAAGGCCGGGGCTGCAAAACCGAAGAATTGGAATACCACAGCCAGAATCACAAAAATCACGGAAACCGGGAGAACGCCGTTGGGAATATGAACGGAAATCGGATGAATATGGTACTCGGACATCAGTTCCGTTGCCTTTTCATAAATCTGAAGAAAGGGAAGTTTTCCGCTTTCACGAACCGTTTCTTTTATGCCGAACTCGGGACCGGTCTCCGGTTTATCCGGAAATATTTCAATGAATTTGCTCCGGTCTGCCCCACAGACCGGACATTTTTCCGGTGGTTCTTCGCTTGACTGGATATAGCCGCACACCGTACACTTCCACGTTTTCATAAAACCTCCTTTGAATAATATTTTTTCAGTCGGACAGGAACAAATATTTTATCCGTTTATAGAACTACAGGACAATTTTTCAACCCGTTCTGCTGAAACAGACAAAAAACGGCTTGCAAAGCCGTTTTACTGTAAAACGATTTTTCAAATCGTTTTTAATAAAATCAGCATATTATAATTTTTTGTCCGGTAGTGTGTCCGTTTATAATAAATACATACCTTATAATTCTTATCTTCACAAGATTTTTTTTATACGAAGTTTTATAAACAGAATTAACCTGTTGAATAAATTTAAAAAATATAAAGCATGAAACCTGACCCTGAAGGCGGAACTTTTCAATCTGCTGATTTTTGATAAAAAGTCATTTGAAATCTCCGGTAAAACGACTTTGCAAGTCGTTTTTTATCAAACTCAGTAGATCGAAAATGCCCCAGGCCGCTCCCGGCGAATTGGCAAATCCGCCGGAAATGCTTGGGATTTGTCAATCCCAAGCGAGCATTTCCGAGTATTTTTTAACTAAATGAATATATTGATAAACCTGTTCACTCGAATCTGTAAACAAACCGGGTGTGAACATTGAAATCAGGCTCGGAGCGCGTCAGGTCTTCACAAAAAGCAAATTCAAAATTCAGCGACCGCGTCAGCGCGCAGGCAAATCCCGACTGAAGTTCAAGGCTGTCCCCATCCAATTGCCGGATTCCCGTATTTTCAAAAGGAGATGTGTAGTAATTCCACTGGGCGAAAAATGACCATGTTTCATTCAGCAGATATTCCCCGCCCCAGAAAAAAGCAAATATCTTATTGCTGAACGATAAGTCTGCTTCCGGATCCGATAACAAAAGGATACCGGGATTCAGGTAAATCAGCAGTGAAGGAAACAGCCGGAACTGCGAAAGCAGAAATAATCCGTGATCAAAGCCGCCGCTGCCAAGTCCCCGCTCTTTGCTGCCGACAGGGAGTTTGAGAATATAAGACAAAGCGACTGACTCGGGAAAAAATCGGGAATGACTGCTCCCTGATTTCAAAATGCCGTTTTTTTCAGCCATCAGAGACAGTTTTGCCGACAGAGAGATGTCTCCGGGATGAAGCCCGCCGGATTCTGCATCAAACTGCTCCTTTCCGTTTTTTTTCAGCGAATATGCAAACGAATCTTCGGGGCGCGTTTCTCTGCCGTAATTGCCTACGCCAAGAGCTTTGTGGAAATCTGCGAGAAATCCGTCCAGAAAACCGGCATTCATGCTGAAAACCGGGGTATCGGCAGAAAGGCTGAGATATTCCGTGACTCCGTATCTGACAGAGAGTTCCGAAACGCTCATCTCCATATCCGCCAATACAGACCGCTCCGCCGATGTCTCATTGACAAAGGTGCTGGAATAGTCCGCTGACAGAGACATTTCAAAACTGTTTTCGGGAAGGGTCCGCGGTGAATCCGGAACAGGTTTCAAGAACAGAAGATGGGGCGGAAACCTGTTAGTGACATGCAGCGGTCCTTTTTCAGAGCCTGCATATCCATCCGATATCATCAGACATAAAGCACAGACCGCTTTCAATGCCAATAGCTTGCAGGTCAGGGAATACTTTCGGATTTCAATGCGTTCCCCGATTTCCGCTTCTCTGACAGATTGCAGCATTTTTACCTCCTTATACACGGGATCGGTCCAAGGGGGAATCTGAAACACGCAACCAGGGGCATAATTACGGAGGTCAGTACTGAGGTATGTTTCCGGCGACAGCCTGTAAGATATAAATCACATCATCCATGCCTGTTTTTCTGTCGCCGGTTATGTCCGTAAATGCAGTCCCCGCAGTCATTCCTGCCAGCACTTTCAGCGCAGATACGGCATAACGGAGATCAGGGGGAGCGGTGATTCTGACCTTGACTTCTTTTGATATAGAGCCGTTCACCTGAAATCCGGATCCCTCAGACACAGCCGCTTCATTACACTTGAAGGTTTTCAGAGACAAAACAGATGTGCCGCCGACGGGACCCGCGGCGTTAAAGGTGAGAACAGCCGGAATTCCCTTTCCTGTCACTAATTCCGAGCCGCCGTAAATGAAAAGCTTTATCTCGCCGGGAATTTTTGTGTTTACGCTCAAGTAATACGAACTGTCTGGAAAATCCAAAATACCGCCTGTCAATTCGGCTTTCGGATCAGTCAATACGGCTGTATCAAAAGTGACGATAATATCAATTCCCCGAATTTCATCTTCCTCCGAGAGAAAAATGGGAACTGTTACGATAGTGTTCTTATCCGCAATAAGTTCGGATAGCTGGGCAAAAGCCGATGAGACAAATATCATCCCAGCGGTTATTACCGGCAGCAATAAGCAGAAACAGTTTCGAATATTGAAGTTATTTTTCAGCATAATTATCCTGACTGACACACTTTGTTTCACATATACTGCCCACCGGCACAATGTAAAACGATTTTGCAAATCGTTTTTATCAACAGGACGATCTGCAGAATCGTCCTGCATATAACCCCTCACTGCATTACCATCAGCACCACCCGCCGGTTTTTTGCTCTTGCGGCTTTGTCTTTGTTGGCTACGAGCGGTTTGGATTCTCCGTAGGAAAAGACACTCATGCGCTGAAGGGGAATTTTGTGTTTTGTATAAAGATACGTTTTGACCGCATCGGCTCTTGCCTGTCCCAATTTCAGATTATAGTCGTCATTTCCGATATCATCCGTATGCCCCTGAATCTCGATATAGACATCTTTGTTTTCCTTTATCAGGTCTTTGGCAAACATATCCAGCGCGGCTGTTGCTTCTTTGGAAAGCTCGCTGGCTTTATAGTCAAAGAAAAGCGACTCATCCGAAAGTGTTACTTCATAGAGCAGTTTGCCTTTGCTTAATTTGCCCTGAGACCGGCTGACAGCTTCCTGAGCAGCAGTCAGTTCTTTTTTGACTTCTTCTTTGTGTTTCTCAACAGTGTCTTTCAGAGTTGCAACGTCTTTCTGGTTAGTCTCGATTTCCTTCCAGACCTTGCCGATATTTTCCTCCATATCGGAGCGGACAGAAGTGACTTGGGAGCTTACGCCCTCACCTTTTGCCGATGCCAGTTCAATCTGTTCGTCAACATATTTTTTTGTCGCACATCCGTTCATTCCCCACAAAACAATCCCTATTGCCGCAATAAAAGCAAAGAACTTCCTCATGTTACCTCCTTAGTAACAGAAAATACGGTGAATCAGTTGTCTTCTCTGAGCAATTGTCTTGCAATTTCGATATTGTATGCGGACTTGGGATCGAATTTCCCCTCATAGATGGCAGCAGCCTCCTGTATGGCATCATAAGGAATCCATCCGTGTTCTTTCCACATCTGAGGATCATCCGCAATCCACAGTCTGAAACATATCCCTCCCCCGGTTTCACGCACATACATCCGTACCCCTCTGTTTGCGGGAAAAGGATGATAATACATACCGTTGTCATCTCTCATCGTGATCTCTCCATATATAACTTCTCACTTTTCAATTCTAACTTTTCAATTCTCATTTCCCACTTCTTTTCACCCGCAGCAGCCCGGGGCTGTTATGAAAATACATCAGCGGCGAAGAATGCCCGGCATCTATAAAATATTGTTCCAGCATATCGAACAGTACCGGACGGTCGGGCCATAAATATTGCTGCTTATGTTTCTTCAATTCCTCCCATAAGGCTCTGCCCTCGGGCCTTTTCCCGAAAACTTCCGCCTCCGCCGTGTCGCAGAGAAACATCTCGCAGACAATCGGCTTGATCCGCCACATACAGCCTTTTTCTCCGAGATAGATGCACTTGAAACCGGTGTTGGGTTTCCGAAGCACTGCGAGCAGCAAAGAGATTTCCTCATCCGGGGATACCAGCACATTTACCGCCATATCTGCAAAAAAAGCGATGATGCCTTCACGGGAGCAGCACGCGCTGAGTCGGCTTTCATAACATTTCCGAGTGCATACATCACCGAAATAATCGCTCAGAAATGCAGTGATGTCATCACGGAAAGAAAGATAGTCGGAGATCATCGCTTTTAAGCGGTCTTTCTCTGCAGCAGACACAACTGAGAACTGTGTCTGCACTATAGAAAATGTTTCCCGATGTTCCAGTTGATAATCGTTCATTTTTTCTATATCAGCCTCTTCCGCAACAACTTCCGGGTCCGGCACAGCCCGCCCTCTGTCCCGGAGCAGAGCCGCAGCACGCGGTATCCCCGTGTCCGGGCATACTGTTTTTGGATGTCCCGGAAATAGAGGAATGAGCAGAGAGCATTTTCTTGAGATTCCGGCTGCCGCATGTCCGGCATTGTGTTGAATCCTCTGATCCGGTGATAAGAATTTCGCTGATTTTTCCGCAGTCTGTACACAGATAATCAAACAAAGGCATTTGTATTCTCCAATGTAAATTATTGTAAGTTATTGATGCTACGTTCCCGATTTTCGGGCTTGATTACAGTTGAACAGGCATTCCTGCCTGTTTCCTTTATACAAAAAAATGATGAATCTCAGTAGATCGAAAATGCTTGGGATTTGTCAATCCCAAGCGAGCATCGGGAAAATTTTCGATCTGCTGAATCTTGGTCGCTTATTGAAAAACAGGCTGGTAGATTCGGGGCGGCATAAGCCGGCAGTTTTCCAGCATCTGTATACCTGCCAGAGCGATCAGCGGGCCGCTGTTGCATATAATCACTTGAAAGCTATGTTCAGGCATTTTCTACTTCCCTGTCCAATTCATAGCCGTCCAGATCAGCAACAGGAATACCTGAGCGTCCCATTGTCAGAAGAAAGTCCGCTCTGTTCATCCCGCATATATCAGCCGCGGCCCCGGAACTCAGATAGCCCTTACTGTACAGATAAGAGGCAAGAACAAACTGACTCTCTTTTGTAAATTCTTCAACAGAAATTGCCCGGTGGATAAACAGACTGTCAGGAACATGCAGATTGATTGTCGGCATTTTCATTCCTTCAATTTTTTCATAAATTTCAATGTGTTATAAATATCACCTTTGATAACAGCGGCTTTATTCATTCTTCAGTCTCTTTAAGGTCATCCTGAACAATTCGGATTAACTCATTTGCCAGCAGATGCACCTGTTTTTCCTCTTTTGTTTCCGGAGCAGGGGATTTATCTCCTCTGGATTTGAGCCCTATAGTTGTGGTTCCGGTATCAGCCGCATAAGAATATCGGGCAGATGTGAAAATCTCTTTCAAAAACGGAATACCCACACAGAAGTTAAAGAGATTAAGGGATATCTCTTTAACTTCCTTATACTCTTAATTTTCCAAAGCTGCAAAAATAGATTTGGGAATACCCTTCTCTTTGATCTTTTTTATAGATTGTTCAGTTATTTTGAAGGATGCCGCATGATTTTATCATCCGCATCATGCTTTTATAAAATCACAAGGGTTGTTTTTTGTCAATAATTAAATAAAGTATCCCCGGAATTCCCGAAGGCAGACCGCAGAAACGGTAATAACAGGCTGTTTGTGGCATCTGATGCCGCACGTTTTCCATCCGTGGCAGACCGTTTATTATTACGCACCCTGCGGAAGCAGGAATCTATGGCAAAGGTGGATTCCCGCTTTCGCGGGAATGACAGTCAATGTCCTGAATTTTGTGCCTCAAATACTATTCTCTGAGGGTTGCTGTCATACGCAGCGGATGCTGAAAGATTTCCAGAGCAGAGACAATATCGCCGAACACCATATCGGCTGCAAGCAGAGCTTCCGCAGCCAGTCCTTCTTTCAGAATAACTGCAATGCCCAGCACGGACACTTTGAGCATAAGTCTGTCATTTCGTCCGTTTCCGATACTTGCCGTATGCTCGCATCCGAGACGCTTTACATAGTTGGCTTTTTCAACATGCTGATCTTCCGGCGGAAGAACAGTCAATGTCACGGGAATTCCTTCAACCTGAGCAGCAGCCTGCCCGAAGGTGTCCGCAGTCAGGATATGAATCTGCATAATCTCTGCAAGCGATGTCAGACATTCTTTTACTCCCGGAAGTATCTGCCCGTCACACGCGAGAGTTCCGTTGTAATCCAGAACCAAATGTCTGATCTGAAGCGTTTTGTAACCCGGAATATTTATCTCATTCATCAGGTCTCCTTGAGAGGTTCGGGGTTCGGGGTCAGAGGTGAGAGGTG
This sequence comes from Desulfatirhabdium butyrativorans, assembly GCA_020718785.1. Classification (GTDB taxonomy): domain Bacteria; phylum Desulfobacterota; class Desulfobacteria; order Desulfobacterales; family DYRK01; genus DYRK01. Next base: position 6,968 of record DYRK01000128.1, read on the forward strand.
AGGGATTTTTCCCCTGACCTCTCACCGCTTACCTCTGACCTCTTCCCGTCTCCGTGTCCTCATTCAGCCAGTTCATATTGAAATTACGGTCAGATTTATAGACACTTTCAAGCAGTTCGCCGAGGTCCTGAATTGTATAAGGTTTTTCCACAACCCCGCTGAAACCGTATTTTTCAAAATCAGTCATTTCAGGATCATTGGAATATCCGCTTGAGACAATCGCCTTCACTCCGGGGTCAATTTTAAGCAGTTCTCTGATGGTAATTTTTCCCCCCATGCCTTCTTTGACGTGCAGATCAAGTATAACTACATCAAAAGGATTTCCGCTGCTCATAGCCCGCTTATAACTCTCGACTGCCTCTTTGCCGTTTTTGGAAAAAGCCGCTTCATATCCCAGTTGAAGGAGCATCTGACCCACCACATCTATGACAATTTCTTCATCATCCATGATGAGAATCCGCCCTTTCGCCGGTTCAGCTTCATCTTTTGTCCTGGGTTTATGTTTGGGAATGCCATCTCTGGAAGCCGGCAGATACAGATAGAATACTGTTTCGACACCCGGCTTTGACTCCACATCAATATATCCGCTGTGCTTTCTGACCACCGAATATACCGTAGTCAGACCCAGCCCCCGCCACTTCCGGGTTTTCATCTTTTTGGTAGAGAAATAGGGATCAAATATCCGCCCGATATCGGATTCATGGATACCCACACCGCGGTCCCTGACAGAAAGTTTCACATAGTCGCCGTCTTCCATGAGCAGAAGAGTGGTTTTTTTCCGGTCTGCCGGCATAGTGAGGTTTTCCGCACGGATTTCGACAGTGCCGCCGCCGGGCATGGCTTCGGCGGCATTCAGAATCAGATTGCGGACAGCCTGTCTCATCTGCAATTCATCATAAGAGACGGGCCAGAGGTCATCCGATATGAGGAAATCGCAGGTGATCCCCGATTCGGTCAGCAGGGGACGGACTGTTTCTTTAAGAAATTCCCCGAATGAGGCGATTTCCCTGTTCAGGGTTCCGCGTTTTGAAAGGGTGACAAACTGCCGGATCAGTTCCTTGATATCGGTACATCCTTCCTTGGAATATGAAAGCAGTTTGCAAGTTCTGCTTTCCGTCTCCGATCCCATAAGGGCAAGGTCAATATTCCCCATAATGCCGGTCAGGGAATTGTTCAGACTGTCCACCAATCCGCCGGCAAGCGTGGCAAGGGCTTCGAATTTCTGCGCCCTCATCACTTCCTTTTCCATTTTTTTGTGCCGCGTCAGATCACGCGCCAGAATAAGAATGTCCGACGGCGTATCGTTTTTCATAATCAGCGAAGCAGTTATTTCCAGCGTCAAAGGTCTGCCGCTCCTGGTGACAATCTGAATTTCAGGCATGACCAATTTTCTGTTTCTGCTGACCGGCTTTGCCAGCATCCGCCGTTTCAATGCCTGAAGCTGATCCGCGGGAAGGATATCCGCGATATTTTTATGCAGCAGTTCGTTTTCGGAATATCCCGACAGGTCTGTTCCCTTTTCATTGACATAGCTGATTTTTCCGTCCATGTCAAAGAGCAGAACCATATCTCTTATTGCCCCGGCTATGAGACAATGCTTATCTTCTTCGGCTTTTTTCGGAACTGCTGCAAGCGGTTCCGCACCTTTTTTCAGCCCCTCGGCATTACGGACGATCAGAAGAATATTGTGCAGTTTTCCTTGTCGGATAATCGGCGACGCGCTGATTGACACGGGAATCAGTTTCATATCCCTGCTGATAAGTTTGCTCTCGAAAACCGCATTCTCCGCAGAACCGGCTGTAACGTGCTGTTTCAGGGTATCAATAGCAGCAGGGGCAAGAATATCCGAGATATTCATTGTCATAAGCTCATCCCCCAGATATCCGGTGATCTCTTCCCCGGCAGGATTTACAAAGGTGAGCTTCCCCTCTGTGTCATAACTCAGAATCATCTCCTTCGCGGACTCCGCTATGGAACGGCAGATATCACCCTGAATTTCCCCCGAGGGTTCGGATACCGGGTGACTGCCTCCCGCAACCGGACGGACTGTGCCGGAACAGGGGCGTGCAATAATAAGAATGTCGGATTGGTTTCCCGGTTTCGGAACAGACGAGACTCCGGCTTCCATGCAGAGCATTTCCAGATTCCTGTCAATGAACGTCAGTTCATGGACAGACTGCCGTCCCGTCGGCGCGCTGTCTGAAAGCCCGGCTTTTATTTTTTCAATCTGATCCGGAGGAAGAATATCTGCAATATTCATATCAGGCAGTTCTTCCTGAAAATACCCGATCATCTCCATCCCGCTCTCATTGATGTAGCTGATGGTTCCGTTCCCGTCGAAGCTCAGAATCAGTTCCTTTGCAGACTCGACGATCACTCGGTATTTCTCTTCATCTTTACTCATGCTGTCTCCTTGGGGGGTCAGGGGTTCGGGGTCAGAGGTGAGAGGTTTTTCCCCTGACCCCTGACCTCTCACCCCGAATCTCTCACCCTTATTTTTCAATTCTCAGCGTATCCGGAGCAAAAGTAAGCGTCGCCAGATAATCGCTTACGGTCTCTTCCCGCCGGATCAGGGACACGGACCCGTCTGTGCGGAGAAGCAGCTCTTTGGGCCTGAGACGTCCGTTATAGTTGAAGCCCATGGCATGACCATGCGCCCCGGTATCGTGAATTACTAAAATATCGCGGTCTGCAATGTCCGGAAGTTCGCGCTGAACCGCGAATTTGTCATTGTTTTCACACAGTGCGCCCACCACATCCGCGCAGCACATTTTCGGTTCCGAATCTTTGCCCGGAACACTGATATGATGATACGCGCCGTACATTCCGGGACGCATCAGCGCGGACATGCAGGCATCCACACCGATATATGTGCGGTAAATATTTTTCCGGTTGATGGCTGTGGTAACCAGCACGCCGTGAGGTCCGGTCATATAACGCCCGGATTCCAGATAAAGCCCGGGAGCATAGCTGTTCCGCTCTTTGAACTGCCTGAATAATTCTGTAATTTCTGCTCCCTCGGCAAAGAGATCAAAGGGTTTTTCTTCGGGTCTGTAGGGAATGCCGATACCGCCTCCCATGTTGACAAACTCGAATTCGATACCTGTTTTTTCTGTGACAGCCTCTGCCAGTTCCAGCACCATGCGCGCGGTCTGAATATGATAAGCATGGTTCAGTTCATTGGAAACCACCATAGTGTGAAGGCCGAACCGCTTTGCCCCTCTTTCCCTTGCCTGACGGTACGCGTCCGGAGCCTGCTCAAAGGTGATGCCGTATTTGGATTCCTCAGGATTCCCGATAATTGCATTCCCGCGGCACCGGGGCCCGGGATTGTATCTGAAGCAGATAAGCTCCGGCATTTCAGGGACTTTGGGAATAAGGGTGATGTCGTCGAGATTCAGGATACAGCCCCCGTCCCCGGCTGCTGAAAGAAATTCTTCGGCACTGGTATTGTTGGAAGTGAACATGATATCTTCTCCGCCCGCACCGGTGCCGCGGCTGATGATCAGTTCCGCGACAGAACTGCAATCAAAGCCGAATCCCATATCTTTCATAATTCCGAGAATGGTCGGATTCGGGAGAGCTTTGACGGCAAAATATTCACGGAACCCTTTTATCCCTGAAAATGCAGCGATCATCATCTGTCCGGTTTCACGGATTCCTGTCTCATCATAAATATGAAATGGTGTGCCGAAGTGTCCGGCAACAGAGCTTAATATCGGAAAAAGGCGGTTCTGAAACGCCTCGGACATAGGCATGGAACAATTCCTCCTCTTGTTCGGAGTTGCGTAATTCATAAAACTTTCTGATTTTCAAGACAGATATCCTGTCTCGGCAGCTTTCACAAACTCGGCTGTTTTTTCTCGTTCCCAAGCCCCGGCTTGGGAACGCATCTGCGCCCGAAGCCCCGGCTTCAGGCAGTCTCCCGTCACGGGAAGCCGGGGCTTCACTGCCGTTAAGTTAAGCGGGAAAATGATTCATCCGGAGTGCCGAAATGAAATTTTTTCTCGTTCCCAAGCCCCAGCTTGGGAACGCATCTGCGCCCGAAGCCCCGGCTTCAGGCAGTCTCCCGTCACGGGAAGCCGGGGAACCTCCCCGGCAAGTGCGTTCCCAAGCCGGGGCTTGGGAACGAGAAAAAGTCTGAACGAGAAAAAGTCTGCGTTCATGTTCAAGTATGAAATACTGTAACCCGATATAAAAGCATATACTTTTATTGTATTGCAGCCTGAGAGTCAAGACTTTTTATCCCTGTTCCCGCGCGCATTCCCGGACGCTCTGCGCTATATGGACGCGGAGCTTCAAGGCACGTATTCGCGCCGAAAGTGGAATGAGAAGAAATATCATTTATTTTTCAGATTGTTAAAAGAAATATGAAATTTTTTTGCTGTCGGGAATTAACAGAAAATTTTTCTGTATTATATTATATTCTCGTCACCGTCATAATTTGCACTTTTGCAAAACGCCCTATGCTTAACATAGACCCAAATCGTTTTGCCGATAAAACGGTTTGCGTCTGTTTTAAGCAGGGGCGTTTTACGGCATGAATGACAGCGGAGTATTATATTATAACTTATATGATTTATTCAGAAGGTTTTTTATTATGGATGAAAAAGATATTCTTTATTTCAAAGATATGCTTACCGGACAACTGAAGGAACTTTTAAGAGTCGGAGACGATACAGTTTCGCTCATGCAGAATTCGGATGACCGCCTGACAGACCCCGCGGATCAGGCATCCTTTGAAACGGACCGGAATTTCATGCTCAGAATAAGAGACAGAGAATACAAGCTTATCAATAAAATCAGAAAAGCCCTTGAACGTATAGAAGACGGCGAATTCGGTATCTGTAAAACATGCGGAGAAGATATTTCCGTTGAACGGCTGAAAGTCAGACCGGTTACCAATCAATGCATCAAATGCAAAACCAGGCATGAATCCCGCGAAAGGATTTTCGGAATGTGATATGTGCTGACGGATTTTTTATAAACGGTCAAAGCTGGCGGGCAGAAAGGGAGAAAGAAATGGGCTGGAAATTCTGGCAGAAAAATAAAGCAGCAGAGCCTGAAACAAAAAGGCGAACCGGTCCTAAAGAAATACCTCCGGAATTGGGAAGATACATGGTGATCAGCATGAAGCTTGATCCGGATTGGGTATGGGATCTCAGAAGCATTGCCCGTCCCAAGGAAGGCGAAGCGTCCGGCACATTCGAGATACGGCTTTTCAAAGATTACAAGATCAAAGAAGCAGGGCTTTCGGTCAAAGACTACAACAGTCTGGATGATTATCCCGAACTGATAGCGTTTGAAGGATGGTATGTCAGAGGGACAAAGACCGTTGAAATAACAGATGAAATAAAAAAGACGTGAGGGTTTTTTTCTCGTTCCCAAGC
>DYRK01000129.1 GCA_020718785.1 Desulfatirhabdium butyrativorans
AAACGATTTGCAAAATCGTTTTACTCGGATTACAATTTTGTAAGAAATCTGCACGCTTTGTCATGAGCCGAAAAAGATTATACTGAAATTTTTTATCATATCAAAGTATTATCATCCGAATCCCCGCCTGTTCCGAAATACCGGATCAAATAAATTCAGCAGCTTACAACTTTCAGCAGAAGAATAAATGTTACAAGATTGTAATATGGCGATTTATTCTGTTTATCGGTATTTATTTGAATTAACTTGATATTTCAATTTTTTATCCGGCTGGCACGATATTTGCTATATATGAGGCAGGAGCCGAAAAAAAATGAACACTATCTGTCAGCATCCGTTAAAGACTCTTCAGCAAAATCGGGAACTGCTTGTATCAGAGTTTCTGAAAGGAAGAACTTATGATTTTCTGGATCAGAACGCTCTGATTTTAGATCACTATTTTCATGAAAGCTATGAACGGAGCGCCGCGGGTCTCAAAATAGGTATTGCCGGAAATCCTTATGCGGTCATTGCGCTGGGCGGTTACGGAAGAGGGGAACAATGTATCCACTCTGATGTGGACATCCTTTTGCTTTTTGAAAAAAAAGTGCCTGCCCAGGCTGAAGACCTGATTGTTGACATTATATATCCCCTCTGGGATCTGGGTCTTGATGTGGGACACGCGACGCGATCTGTGGAAGAGTGCGCTGAAATTGCAGAACGAGATATTGAGGTACTGACATCGCTGTTAGACGCCCGATTTGTCTGCGGCATGTCTCTTCTGTACTCCAAGCTCATGGAAAGGCTCAGGAAAAAGCTGATTCTCAAATATCCTGAAAAATTCATTTCCCTGCTGGTTGAAAGAAATCAGAAGCGGCATGAACATTTCGGCGATTCGGCATATCTGCTGGAGCCGAATCTGAAGGAAGGACAGGGCGGGCTGAGAGATTATCACACCATTCTGTGGATTGCCCGGATAAAAGCCGATATCAAACAGCCGCGTGACCTCGAATACTACGGCTGTTTTTCCCATGAGGAATTCAGTTCCCTGAGCAAAGCTCTGAGCTTTATCTGGTCAGTGAGAAACCGTCTGCATTATCTCGCGGGCAGAAAATGCGATCAGCTCCATTTCGAGCATCAGATAAAGCTTGCAGATGCCCTGAATTTCAAAAAAAACAACGGACAGCAGCCTGTGGAAATTTTTCTCGGAGAACTTCACGGACAGATGGAATTCATAAAGCAGCAGTATCTTATGTTTCTCCATGAACCGGAAAATACGGGAACACAGAAAGGCAGGAAAAAAACCGGCGGACAGACACGGACCCAAGGGCTTGAAATCAAAAGAGGAATGCTGTGCTTTGCCTCACCCGAGGCGATTCTGAATGCGCCCGAACTTCTGATAAAGATATTCAAGGAAAGTGCGAGGCTGAAACTGCCGTTAAGTGCCGAATCCAAACGGCTGATAAAAGATTTCCTGCACCTCGTTGACTATGGATTCAGGACATCGGCTTCCGCGGTCAGAACTTTTGAGCGGATTCTGCTCACACCGGTCAAACAGTTCAACATGCTGAACGAAATGCTGAATACCGGCTTTCTGGTGCGCTTTATTCCCGAATTCGGAGGAATTGTGAACCGGATTCAATATGATGAGTATCATGTCTATCCGGTGGACAAACATCTGCTCCGGACGGTTCGTACCATAAAGAATTCAGGGACTCCCGAAGATCCGGGAACTAATCCTCTGTGCGGGGAAATATATAACGAACTGACTGATAAAAAACTTCTGCTCTGGGCTGCTCTTCTTCACGATATCGGCAAAGGAGAAGCCGGGGACGGGCATTCGGAAAAAGGCGAAGCCATGGTCCGCAGTATTCTTGAGGAAAAAGGTTATACCTCCCGGGAAATCGAAACCGTGGCTTTTCTGGTGCGGGAGCATCTGCTGCTGATAAAAACCGCGACGCGAAGAGATACTAATGACGAGGAGACAGCCTTATTCTGCGCCAAAAAAATAAAAAGCCCCGAAGACCTGAAAATGCTTTATCTTCTGACGGTCGCCGACTGCATATCCACGGGACCCAAAGCATGGAATGAATGGACAGAGATTCTTCTGACAGGGTTTTTTCTTAAAATTTTAAACATTCTGGAAAAAGGGGAACTGGCAAGCAGCGAAGCAATCGTGCTTATTGAAAACAAAAAAAGAGAAGTTCTGAATTCCCCGGAAATTCCGGAACAGGAATCGGAACCGCTTCTCAATGTCATGTCTCCCCGATACCTTCTTTATACATCGGCATCGGAAATCAGGGATCATATCCGGCTCTGCAAAAAAATGGGCGATGCAGCTTTTATCTGGGACATCGCGAAATCGCCGGATATCAACACGAGAACCGTCACGGTCTGCGCCAAGGATGCGCCCGGACTTTTTTCAAAGATCGCAGGGATATTCACATTGAACAACATAGATATCCTCAATGCACGTGTTTATACATGGCGAAACAATATCGCATTGGACATTTTCAATGTTATGCCGCCCCCGGATCAGTTGTTTGAAACAGAAAAATGGGAGCGTGCAGAGGGGCATCTTCATGCAGCCTTGTCCGGAAAACTGAATATAGCGGATGCCATCATGGAAAAGGATGCTGCTTACGGGTCTAACAAAGCGCACATATCTGACAAACCGCCCAGAATTGAGGTGGATAATACGAGTTCCGCTTTTTTTACCATTATTGAGGTTTTTACCTATGATTTTCTGGGACTGCTTTTCAGAATCACGGACGCGCTGTTCAAGTGCGGATTAGATGTGTGGTTTTCCAATATTGCCACAAAAGCGGATCAGGTGGTGGATGTGTTCTATGTCCGCGACTTTGACGGACAGAAAGCAGATTCGCCGGATCAGGTCGCGGCGATACGGGCAAACCTAGAAAAAGTTATCGGTATATCCTAAGCCGGTAACCGGCAATTACTGACCGGTTACCAATCAGTCATCAGTCAGTTGCAGGATAACAGAAACGGAGAAGCAGGATATGCGGGGAATCGTTATGAAACAAGCTGAAATATATATGGAACCGGGAAACCTGAAAGAAGATATTTTTGAAAAAACAAGCCGGGTAAGGGAAACTGTGCGGCTTTTAAACGGCATCGGAATGCATAATAACTCTGCCTCACGAGGTGTTCTTCCCGGAGCTTCGGGGAAAAATACCGATGGCAGTTTCCTGTGGAATGTCAAAAAAACAGCAGAGTCGGAAATACGGACTGTCACCGTCATGACAAACGATTATTCCGACATTTTTTCAAAGATTGTGGGCGCGTTCACCTTAAACGGTTTAGACATATCCGGAGCCAAAAGTTTCACCCAGCAGGGGAGTACCCTTGATATTTTCAAGGTCCGAGCCATTCCCGGACATCGTTTTGAGGAGAAAAAACTGGAAGATGCGAAAAGCAGTCTGCGTGCCGCGCTGACCGGTGAACTGGATTTATCCTCGGAAATCAGCAGGCGGATACCCAAACGGCAGACGGTTGTGTCTCAGACAGGAAAACCGAACCGGATTACCGTGAACAATAAAACATCTCTTCTGTTTTCGATCCTTGAGGTCTCGGCATCGGATTTTCCGGGACTTCTGTTCGGAATCACTGACGCTCTTTTCAGATCCGATATCCATGTATGGATGGCAAAAATCTCCACAAAGGGCGGCCGGGTATCAGACAGCTTTTATATCAAGGATTTTGACGGACAGAAAGTCGAGTCGCCGCAGCGGATATCCGCGCTGAGAACGTCCATCAGAAAAGCCCTGCCCAATATTTTATGGGACAGGGATGAAGTCTGAATCCGCTCAGGAGTGCAAAACCGTTTTAATAAAATCGGCATTTTTGCACTTCTGCCGGTCACTGATCTCAATAAAGAGTTGACATTTTATTAATTTTTTCAGAAAAGAGGAGGTAGGTTAAAAATGAAACTGAAAAGTCTGGTAGGGACGGCAATTTTTCTGGCAATGCCTTTTTCCGCGGCTTTTGCCGGGGATGCGGTATTGAATTCCGGGGATACTGCATGGATGATAGTATCCACCGCGCTGGTAATGATGATGACTCCCGCGGGTCTTGCTCTTTTTTACGGCGGAATGTCAAGATACAAAAACCTGCTGAATACCTTTGCCATGACCTTTGTGGCATATTGTCTGTCAAGCGTGATATGGATGATGTGGGGATATTCGCTGTCTTTCGGAACAGATATAGGCGGGCTTATCGGCGGGCTGGGCAATGTGTTTATGATGGGGATTGAGGTGAACAGCCTGTCAGGAACCATTCCGACTTATGTGTTTGCCCTGTTTCAGATGACTTTTGCCTGCATCACAGTGGCATTGGTTCTGGGTTCTATTGTGGACAGGATGAAATTTTCTTCGTGGATAGTTTTTACCGTCTTATGGGTGACATTCGTTTACTGTCCCATCGCACACTGGGTATGGGGCGGCGGATGGATGGCAACAATGGGCGCGCTTGATTTTGCCGGAGGAACCGTTGTTCACATCAATGCAGGCGTTGGCGGGATGGTGCTTTCTCTGATTCTGGGCAAACGTATCGGATACGGAAAAGAACCGATGTTTCCGTCAAGCATCACGCTGACCGCACTGGGCGCGGCTCTTCTGTGGTTCGGATGGTTCGGGTTCAATGCAGGAAGCCAACTGGCAGCAGACGGTATCGCGGGATCTGCATTTCTGGTAACCAATACCTCTGCCTCCATAGCAGGACTCTCATGGATGTCTGCAGAATGGATTCATAATAAAAGACCTACGGTTTTGGGGCTTGCTTCCGGAATTGTCGCAGGACTTGTCGCTATCACACCGGCAGCAGGATTTGTCAATCTGCCGGCATCGCTGGTAATCGGACTGGTCGCAGGGCTTCTGGGATTTTTCTGCGTGGCAGTTGTGAAGCAGAAAATCGGTTATGACGACTCTCTGGATGCCTTCGGTGTTCATGGCATGTGCGGGACCTGGGGCGCGCTTGCAACAGGAATTTTTGCAAATCCGGCAGTCAATGCGGGAAAAGCAGGATTGCTTTACGGAAATCCGAACCAACTGTGGATACAGATCATTTCAATCGTCGCGACAGCAGGGTTCACAGCCGTCGGCACAGTGATTGTCGTGTATGTGACAAAAATGCTGACCAAGGGTCTCAGAGTGGAAAAAGACGATGAAATTCAGGGTCTTGACAGTTCGATTCACGGAGAGAGAGCATTTGAGATCGAATAAGAGTCATTGCCGTCGGATACCGGGTGCGAATCTGAAAGGAGAATCAGAATGAAAAAAATCGAAGCAATTATCAAGCCCTTCAAATTGGATGATGTCAAAGAGGCATTGAATGAGATCGGTATTCAGGGAATGACCATCTCGGAGGTGAAAGGCTACGGCCGTCAGAAGGGACACAAAGAAATTTACCGCGGCGCCGAATACGTGGTTGATTTCATTCCTAAAGTCAAGATCGAAGTGGTTGTGCCTGCGGAGATGGCAAATCAGGTGGTGGAAAAAATCCGGCAGGCTGCAAATACCGGAAAACTCGGAGACGGAAAAATTTTTGTCTTTTCCGTGGAAGAGGCTGTCAGAGTGCGTACCGGTGAAAAAGGGAAAGACGCTATATAAGTGAGAATTGAGAATTGAGAAGTGAGAATTGAACAGTAGGGGCATCGCCGGCGGCGTGCCTCTGTCAAATAAAGAAGTGAAAAACAGTAAAATAAGGAGTGTTTTGCAATGACACCTGAAAATGTATTGGCAATGGCCAAAGAGAACAAGATAAAGGCTGTGGATGTGCGGTTTATGGATTTTCCGGGGATATGGCAGCATTTTACAATCCCCATAGCAGAGCTTGAACTGGCAAGTTTTGATGAGGGTCTCGGATTTGACGGCTCCAGTATCCGCGGATGGCAGCCCATCCATGCCAGTGACATGCTGGTGATGCCTGATCCGAATTCTGCAAAAATAGATCCTTTTTTCGAGGAACCGACGCTGGTTCTGATCGGAACTATTTCGGATCCGGTGACGCGTGAATCATATACCCGTGATCCGCGCAACATTGCCCAGAAAGCAGAAGCTTATCTGAAAGGCACGGGGATCGGCGATGTGGCATATTTCGGGCCCGAAGCGGAATTCTTCATTTTTGACGATGTCCGATTCGAATCCTCGAAAAACAGCGCGTTTTATATGATTGATTCGGCAGAGGCCATCTGGAATTCCGGCAGAGACGAATGCCCGAATCTGGGCTATAAAATCCGCCACAAAGAAGGCTATTTCCCGGTTCCGCCCGCAGACCAGTATCAGGATATGCGGACAGAAATGATGCTGGTTCTCGAAAATCTGGGGATAAAGATAGAACGTCAGCATCACGAAGTCGCGACCGCCGGACAGGCTGAAATTGATATGCGCTTCAAGCCGCTGGTGGAAATGGGCGATCAGCTGGTATGGTTCAAATATGTGCTGAAAAATGTTGCAAAACGTCATAACTGCACGGTGACATTCATGCCCAAGCCGCTGTTTGAAGACAACGGAAGCGGAATGCACACCCATATCAGTATCTGGAAAGACGGCAAACCGCTGTTTGCAGGCGACAAATATGCCGGAGTTTCCCAGATGGCACTGTATGCTATCGGCGGCATTCTCAAGCACTGCAAGGCTCTGTGCGCGTTGACCAACCCCACCACCAATTCATACAAACGGCTGGTTCCGGGATTCGAGGCGCCGGTCAATCTGGCTTATTCGGGACGTAATCGGAGCGCGGCAATCCGTATTCCCATGTATTCGCCTTCTCCCAAGGCAAAACGCATCGAATTCCGCACGCCGGACCCGTCCTGTAACGGATATATCGCCTTCGCGGCAATGCTCATGGCAGTGCTGGACGGTATCGAAAACAAAATGGATCCGGGCGATCCTTTGGATAAAGATATTTATTCTCTCCCGCCCGAAGAACTGGCAAATGTGCCGTCCGCTCCGGGTTCTTTGGATGAAGCCCTTGCAGCATTGAAAGCAGACAGCGAATTTCTCATGAAAGGGGATGTCTTCACCAAAGACGTGATTGACATGTGGGTCGAGTACAAAACGGACAAAGAAATCAATCAGGTCAGACTGCGTCCGCATCCGCATGAATTTTTCCTCTATTTCGATATATAAAAAAGAGGGGCTGGGGTGCCGGGTACTGGGTGCTGGTAGAAGTCCCCAGTCCCCAGCACCCAGTCCCCCCTCATCTCACTCCGGCAATTCTATCACAAACCTCGCGCCCCTCGGCTGATTATCCTGCACCGTGATCTTTCCGTTATGGTCTGCCACAATCGAACTGACTATCGTAAGTCCCAAACCCATGCCGGTTTTTTTCGTGGAAAAATAAGGTTCGAACAGACGGGTTTTATCTTCGTCGGAAATTCCTGTGCCGTCATCCGCGACCTCGATGAGGACTGTTTTTTTACCTGTGTCACGAGTCAATGTGATCGCAACGGTTCCTTCTTCTCTTATCGCCGCAATCGCATTGTTTACGAGATTGATCATTGCCTGCTTGATCTGCTGGCGGTCGAGATTCATGCTTATGTTCTCCGGCATCCGGACATCGAAATGAATATTCGGATGCCCTTCTCTGTAAAGCGCCACAGTTTCGATTATAATCGGGGGCAAATCTCCGGGCTGAGGATTTGCCGTGGGAAATTTGGCAAAAGAGGAAAATTCATTGACTAAATTCCGAATCAGATCCACATGATCAATAATCATACGGGTGCATTCGTCAAAAACCGGCTCATTCAGCTTTTCGGAATATTTGCGGTGCAGACGCTGGGCAGACAATTTGATGGGCGTCAGCGGATTTTTGACTTCATGAGCAATTCTTCGGGCAACTTCACGCCATGCCGCCATGCGCTGGGCTTTTTCCAATTCGGTGAGATCGTCGAAGGCCATGACTGCGCCGATATGTCTGCCCGTATCGTCTTTCAGGGTATTGATACGCGTCATAAAACTCCGGGGGCTTCCGTCAATGGTCAGTCGAAGCGGAAATTCAACAGCATCCTCGATAACTAATTTTTCCATGATTTCCCCGGCAAGATGCAGATGCTGGCCTCTCAGCAGTTTTTTATAGCTCTGGCTTAGAATTTCTTCGGAGCGGATATTCAGCATCTTTTCCGCAGATTTGTTCGTAGTCACGACAAATCCTTCGGCATCCAGAGTAATGACGCCGGTGGAAACATTTCTCAGCACAATTTCCATAAACTGACGCCGGGCTTCGATTTCAATGTTCTGTTCGCGAAGCATTCGGGCCGAAAGTTCCAACTGTTCCCTGCCGATCCGCAGATCACGGGTCATGCTGTTGAAAGAATTCACAAGGATTCCGATTTCATCGTCCGCAGTCGGCAGAATACTGAAGCTCAGATCGCCTTCTGCCACTTTCCGGGTGCCTTCAGCCAACTGCATGATCGGAATACTCAGAGATTTTGCCAGATAAAAACCGAACCATATCGCACAGAACATGACTAACAGAGCCACAATGGAAATGGTAATATAATAAGTAATCCGAATCGGTTCTTTCAGGAGCTGAATCTGCCGGTATTCTTCGACTCCTCGGGAGATTGCAGCCAGATTTTTCGAAAGACCCGAAGGAATAAGAGAAGACAGTACCAGCACGGCGTCGGACTCCGAAAGTTCCGCTCCGAAAGGGACGGTTGCAACGGTTCGGGTCAGTTCTCCCTCGGGCAGGGTTTCGGAAACCGAGCGGATATTTCCGGATTCCGGGTCACTGTAAAGACTGTCTTGGGACAGGGGATGAAGCTCGCCGATTTTCAGTTTCGGAGAAAGCACAAGAGCAAGGCGGCTCAGTTTGTCCGGAGTGTCCGATAAATCATAGATTTCAACAGCGTCAAGATTGAATGAGCGCTGAACCTCTTCGGCGTAACGAGAGAGTTCCGAACGTCTGCCGGAGTCCAAAAGTTTTTTTGTCCTGATCTGATATTCGATCCGTTTTGAAAAGAAACGGTTATGATTTTCCACATATTCATAGAGCCGTCTGCCGACTTCCAAAGAATTTTCAAGCGACTGCTCCACCGGCACACTGAACCAGAATTCAATGCTGCTGTTGATGAAATTGATGGAAAAGAAAAACAGAACCGTGGTCGGAAACATGGTAATGGAAATAAAGGCAATAACTAATTTTGTGCGGAGTTTTGCCCCGGTGATTTTATGTTTGCGTTCATAAAGCAGTTTAGTCAGATTTCTGAAAACGAGGAATATCAGCAGGATCAGCAGCAGGACATTGATGTTGATGAAAACAAACATCAGGACGGTGTTTGAAACCGGAAATTCGGCACCGAAATGGATGATTCGGGTTTCCGCGTAAGTAAGCAGAGCAATCAGGCAGAGGACAACGAGAATAAGAATGATCTCCCGTTTTCGTTTTCTGCGCTCGCTCTCTGAAATCAGTGGTTTGAATCGGTTGCTTTTTCGCATGGTTATTCTGGAATACGGCAGCGCTTGTTTTTTTCGCTTGACATATTTCGTCCTCTGTGGTAGGAGCGATCTTTATAGAAAGATTATGTTAATCACAAATTGATAAAAAGGTCAAGAGAAGTTACCTGATATTGTGTTATCATGGGAAACTTCCCTGATAATACCGATTTTGGGTTATTATCAGGGAAAGTTACCTGATAATTACAGTTAGAGTTGATGGTGGTATCAAAGAAATTCCAGACAACCGTATAATTGAACTTGTGATAGAATCAGATCATAATGATGTAAGGCAGATTTCCGTATACGGTGGTTCAGAGCCTTTGGGAGTAATATTTGACAAAAATAATGGTGAGGCAACATTACTAACTATTGAACGATTAACACCTGGATGGGAATTCGGTTGCCAGATTCTAAAACCAAGCACTCGAATTTATTTTGACGTTGGCGATGATGACCCGGGAGAAATAGACTTGTTCAAAAAACGGAAAACTTGGAGGGATTGTTTTAGATTTTCTATCTTTTTATATGGATTACAATTTTTATAATTATGGTATTTCCATAGGACCGTGTTTATCTGTAGGGATTGGATCAGTTAATAGTGCGGCTACAGATGATTCTGTTACTTTCGTACTAAGCGGAGGTGTAAATATCGAGTTTCAGGATGTTCCTGTGGGAATTGAATTTGGCTATATTCAGGGTTTTTCATCAAATGAATCTCTCAAGGGAGGCAATAGAGACGACGGAGCAATTTATATCGGTATAAATTTTGAAAAGTTAATAAAGAAAATGCCTATTAAAAAATTCTAAAGTCAAAGTTATAAAACGCCTAGCCCGTCATTGCAGTGGACGGGCTATCGCCCGCCACTGAATTTGACGTTATGCCCCAAATATGGAGAAAATATTTGGTATGAAAAGGAATAATCCTGAAAAAGTAGAGTTACATCTTGAAGTAACATGCAAATTGAATCTCAAAGGGAGTAAAATAGTCGGAATAGCAGAATATACATTTAAAAATTTTGTAACCATAGCCGAATTGAGCGGTTTTTCTATAGACAACACCTATGCAAAGATAGAATATCATGATAAAAATCCGCATATAATAAGGCATGGGAGTATAATGATCAAACTCTCCGGAGATGGTAAAAAACTTACAGGATTACTTTTAGGTTATGCGGCAGAAGTTGATAATTTGGTAACAGGAATGTTTGAGTTAAAAAAACAGTAAATAATGATGGGTTAACCTGAATGTTTGTCGTTGAATTTACTGAAAGTGCAGAAGATGATTTGTGTTGTTTTAAGAAATACGAACAGACCATTATTCTTGATGAGACAGAAAAGCAGTTGTCATGGGAACCTTCAAAAGAAACAAGGAATCGGAAAAGGCTTGAGCCTAATAATTTGTCAAAATGGGAATTGCGGATTTCCGAATATCGGGTATTTTATGATATT
Organism: Desulfatirhabdium butyrativorans; assembly: GCA_020718785.1. Lineage (GTDB taxonomy): Bacteria > Desulfobacterota > Desulfobacteria > Desulfobacterales > DYRK01 > DYRK01. Next base: position 10,887 of record DYRK01000129.1, read on the forward strand.
GATGAATCAATAAATACTGTCAAGGTCAAAGCTGTCGGCTGGAAACGTCATAATCAGCTTTTTATCAGCGGAAAGGAGTTTAAGCTATGAGAACTATTGAAATTTCAAATTCTTTTTTAACAATAGAAGAGTTGATCGGATTTCTTAATAAAGAAAATATTATCATCAAGACACCTGAAGGAAGAATGTTTGTATTCGCAGAGATTGACGACTTTGACAGAGAAATTCAGCTCACACGGGAAAATAAAGATTTAATGCAGTTCTTAGAGGAACGCTCAAAAGAAACAAAAACCCGTACACTCGCATCTGTCAGAGAACGACTCGGACTAAATTGATAACGCATGACCAGTCGGTGCAGTGGACGGCTAACGCCGCCACTGACCTTGTTGTTAGGCTTTCCAAAAAAAAATATAGTCCAGTCCAGTAGGTTGGGTTGAGGCACGAAACCCGACATAATGAACGATGATGCTCGGTGTCGGGTTTCTGCAAACTTAAAAGTGTCGGGTTTCGTTCCTCAACCCAACCTGCAGGAGTTTCATTTATTATGGATGAAATAACTTTAAAAATCGCCGTTTCCGCACTCTTGCACGGTATCGGCAGCTATATAAGCGACGAACATATTCAGCCGCAATCGAACGACATCATTGCCGAAGCAGGCAGATTAAGCAGCGGCGGCGGACACTGCGGGCAAATTACGAAAAATAAGCGGCTCCTGCCGATTTTCGAACATCTGATGCCGGACAGAGAGGATGCGTTTGACTCGCCGGAAAATTTTTCATATTACTATCCCCTGAAAGCACTTTCTCCGAAACATATCTTTCCGAAATTAAAAGCAGAAACCATCAATGGAGATAAAGAAGACAAACCCGAAGAAGATTTCCTGAGCAAAGTTCAATCCCTCAGATATAAAGCAGCAAAATCCGATCTTTGGTTTGAACATCTTGAAAGCCTGATGATGGCTTACCTCTCATCGGTGCCGGCTCGATTTCCCGGCAACGGAGTTTCCGACATCTCCATTTACGACCACGCCAGAACCACTTCTGCCCTTTCTGTAGCAATCTATCTGTATCACCGTCATCACAACAGCATATTTCCGGAAGCGATTCAAAATAGTAAGGACAAAAAATTTCTGCTTATCAGCGGAAATTTTCAGGGAATCCAGAATTTCATTTTCGGCGGTTACGGAGATGCCCGAAAATACCGGTCCAAAATCCTCCGGGGCAGGTCTTTTGCAGTTTCTCTCCTGTCTGAACTGGCAGCAGACATGCTCTGCCGAAAATTCGGACTGCCGTCTGTCTCTGTGGTGCTGAATGCCGCAGGACGGTTCACGCTCATTGCCCCGAATATTCCTGAAGCCGAAGATCATATCCATGCAGTGAAAAAGGAAATCGATGACTGGCTTTTCAAAGTGTCTTACGGACAGACCCTCATTATTTTCACGAGTCATGAGGCATCTGCCGATGACTT
>DYRK01000130.1 GCA_020718785.1 Desulfatirhabdium butyrativorans
AATGAGGAAAACATTCAGATGATTGTGGAATCGCTGTGGAATTCCATAAGAATATAAAATTCTCAGCGGATTCGGAAATGTCATTTTTCAGCTTTCGGAAAAACGGAATGAATATTCATTCCCCATAAAACAGATACGAAGGAGGTCAGACCAATGGAAAACACGACAGGCAGACATGAAAGAAAATTCCTGCGTACCGGCTTGTTCAGTTTAGTAACCCTTGCGGTGCTTGTCGCCGCGTTTTTTCTTTTGCAGCATCAGCTTTCCGCTTCCCAGAAGCCGGAGAATCGGCTCTCACCCCCGGCGAGGCCTCCGGTCACCGTGGAAGTCAAAACGGTTGAAGTTGCTCCTTCGGTGCGGGAAATCAGCACGGTCGGCACGCTTAATGCCAATGAATCCGTGATCATCCGTTCCGAAGTGGGCGGGCGGATTATTGCCATCGGCTTTGACGAAGGAGAAGCTGCTGAAGCGGGTACGGTTCTGTTCAGGCTGGATCAGTCCGTGCTTCAGGCTCAATCGGCAAAAGCAGAAGCAGAACTGAATCTGCACCGCAGCGACTACAGACGGGCCGAATCGCTGCTGAAAAATCAGGCAATTTCAGAGCGGGAGCGGGATCAGGCATATTCCCAGTTGAAATCGGATGAGGCAAATGTCCGGCTGATCCGGGCGCAGTCAGATAAAACCGTAATCCGTGCGCCTTTCAGCGGCACGCTGGGACTGAGAAAAGTCAGCGTCGGCGACGTGATTAATGCGGGACAGGATCTGGTGAATCTGGAAGACGTGTCCATGCTCAAGGCTGAATTCAAAATTCCTGAGATTCATTCGGATATGATTGCCAAAGGACAGAAAGTGAAACTCCGCACCGATGCGTTTCCGGATAAGGTGTTTGAGGCTGAAGTCTATGCTGTCAACCCCCGGATTGACGAACAGGGGCGGAGTCTGACGGTCAGGGCTATTCTGGACAATACGGATCAGCAGTTGCGGCCCGGGCAGTTTGTGCAGGCAGCAGTGGAAGTCAGCCGTCAGGAAAATGCGCTTTTCATTCCGGAACAGTCCGTGATTCCTCAGCCCAACCGTCAGTTTGTGTGGAAAGTGGAAAAGGGGCATGTTGCAATGGTCGAAGTGAAACTGGGCAAACGGCAGAACGGACTGGTGGAAGTCAGAACCGGGCTTCAGACCGGCGACAGCGTGGTCACCGGCGGCATTCAGAAAATCGCCGAAGGAATGCCGGTTACAGCCGTGGAAGCGGATCCGCTTATGTTCGGCAAAGGTTGAGGCGGGGAAAGAGGGAAATCGTAGGGGTAAGCCCCAGTGCTTACCCTGCCGCGGCAGAGGGCAACCACAGGGGGTTGCTACATCGTCAGACGCGGAGCGTCCGCGCTGCATTCCCACGCGGAGCGTGGGAACGAGATGAAAGAGAAATTGGTTTGCCTGTAGAACGGGTTTGCAACCCGTTTTAACGTGAGTTCGACATAATCAGCCGGTTTCCCCCTTTTTTAAAGGGGGGCAGGGGGGATTTGAACCCCAGGCGCGGAAATCCCCCCGGACCCCCTTCAGAAAAGGGGGGAGACCGATTTTTCAAACATCCTCTAGCTTTTATTTATCTGATGCTGGCGGCGCAGTTTGAAAGTTTTGTGGATCCCTTTGTCATCATGCTGACCGTTCCGCTTTCCACTCTCGGCGGAATGATCGCTCTTTATCTGACCGGCAATACCATGAATATTTACAGCCAGATGGGACTGATCACCCTCATCGGATTGGTCACGAAAAACGGCATTCTGATGGTGGAATTTGCCAACCAGTTGCAGGATGAGGGAAAATCAAAGGCGGAAGCGATTTTAGAAGCCTCGGTCATGCGGCTGCGCCCCATTCTGATGACAGCCGGCACCATGATTCTCGGGTGTATTCCGCTGGCACTCGCGCACGGCGCGGGCGCGGAAAGCCGACAGCAGATCGGATGGGTCATCGTGGGCGGCATGACGCTGGGAACGCTCTTTGTCGTGCCAGCCGCGTATCTGCTCATTGCCCGCACACGGAAAGTTCCTGAAACCGAATCGGAGATAATGCCCGAAGCAGCGGAGCCGGTTCCGTCAGTGATTTAGGAAAAGACTGACCGGAAAATAAATTAACATCTAATATTTATTAAGAATATTTCTATGACACGATTCTGTATAAACCTGATATGTATCGGAATGATTCTGAGCGGCTGTACGGTCGGTCCGAATTACAGCAAACCGGATGCGCCCATACCGCTTGAATTCAAAGGCAATAAAAATTGGAAAATTGCCGAGCCGAAAGACCATCTTCCCAAAGACAGATGGTGGGCAATTTTTGGCGATGAGATATTGAATTCTTTGGAAGTGCAGGCAGGAGAAGCCAATCAGAGCCTTAAAGCCGCTATGTCCCGCGTCATGCAGGCGCGGGCTGCCGCGGGGATTGCGGGAAGTGAATTGTTTCCGACCCTTGACATGAATCCCTCAGCCCGGCGATTCCGCACAGATACCGGCGGCGGAAATATGGCGACCGCCAATCTGTTCAGCCTGCCTTTTGACCTGAGCTATGAGATAGACATTTGGGGGCGGGTCCGGCGTTCAAACGAGGCGGCAGACGCTAAACTGACTGCCACTGCTGCGGACTATGCCGCTGTGCTGCTGACTCTTCAGGCAGACCTTGCCCGTAATTATTTCCAGATCAGGGCCCTGGACAAAGAAATTGACATTGTTGACCGGACTGCGGGACTGCGTGAGGAATCCCTCCGGATGATCGAAAGCCGGTTCAAGAACGGTTATACGGGCAGGCTTGATCTTGAACGGGCAAAAACCGAACTGGCAACAACTGAGGCAGAGGCTGCCGCGCTCAGGAAAACCCGGGGACAACTTGAAAACAGTCTCGCGGTACTGCTCGGCAAGCCTGCATCGGATTTCAGGCTGCCCCCCGCCCCTTCAAACATAAAGATTCCTGAAATTGCTGCTGGTCTGCCCTCATCGCTTTTGGAAAGGCGCCCGGATGTGGCAGCCGCGGAACGTCTCATGGCTGCGGCAAATGCCCGTATCGGCATGGCAGAAGCTGCTTTTTTTCCGACAATCCGTCTGAGCGGCAGCGCGGGTTATCAGAGCGGGGAAATCTCCTCTCTTTCAGACTGGAACAGCCGGGTCTGGTCGCTGGGTCCCGGCATTTCTCTGCCGATTTTCAACGGGGGACGCAACAGGGCAAATCTGGAGATATCGGAAGCTGTGTATGACGAGACTGTGGCGAATTACCGTCAGGCTGTGCTGAAAGCAGTTCAGGAAGTGGAAGACGGGCTGGCAGGGCTTCGCTTTCTGGGTGAGCAGGCAAAAGCGCAGGACAGGGCCGTTAAGGCTGCTGCAAATGCCGAAGATATTTCCGACCAGCGCTACAAAGGCGGATTGGTCAGCTATCTGGAAGCAGTGGATGCCCAGCGCACGGCATTGCAGGCAAGACGGGCAGGCATTCAGATATGGGGAGAGCAGGCTGTGACGACGATCCGGCTGATCAAGGCGGTCGGCGGGGGGTGGGAGTAGGGAAGGCGCGGTCATATAGATGATTTTTTTTCTCGTTCCCAAGCCCCGGCTTGGGAACGCACTTGCCGGGGAAGCTCCCCGGCTTCCCGTGACGGGAGACGGACCGAAGCCGGGGCTTCGGGCGCAGACGCGTTCCCAAGCCGGGGCTTGGGAACGAGGAAAAGCCGGAGCTTGGGAACGGGGAAAGTCTCCCAAAATCAGAGATACTTGGAACATACTGAAACCCAAGTCCTTAAACAATAGCGATATCAATGAAACAGTTTGTCACATTCCAGATAGGCGACCATCTTCTGGGGATTGATATTTTAAGAGTCCGTGAAATCAACCGGGTTCTGGATATCACACCGGTTCAGCATTCCCAGCCCTACATGCGCGGATTAATCAATCTGCGCGGACAGATAGTCACCATTTTTGATCTCGGAGTCCGGCTGGGACTGGGTCCGCGGAAACTTACCGAAAGAAGCCACAATATCATTCTGAAGCCTGATACGGTGGGACTTCTGGCAGACAGTATCGGCGATGTGGTGGAAACCCGTGAGGAAGATATCGAACCGCCGCCTGCAAATGCCGGAGAAATCGAAGGAAAATTTATAGAGGGCGTGCTGAAATTGGAAACAGACCTTCTTGTGATTCTCTCTGCGGGCAAACTGCTGGAATATAAGCCTGTTCAGCAGCTAAACATAAAAACGGGACATTAAATTCCGCTGAAACTGACGCTGTCGAATCTCATGCTCGGCATCAGTATAGCGGAATAGGGATACGGGTCATTTCCGGTTTCGGTCAGGCGGTGCCAGAATTCTTTCGCATTGCCGGAAATATTCATCTCATTCACAGGCCTGACAATGACGCCGTTTTCAATCAGCATCCCGACAATGCCGAAAGAGAAATCTCCTGTGGTAGAATTGGAATTTCCGCCGATAAAACCTGTCACTAATATGCCTCTTTTAAGATTCCGGATCATCTCTTCAAGAGACCTTGAACCGTATTCGAACACGGTATTCGAACCCGAACCCGATGTCGGAGTCATGCCGAGTTTTCTGCCGTAGTAAGTATCAATGTAATAGTTCGTCAATACTCCTTTTCCGATCATGACTCTTTTCTGCGCGGCTAATCCTTCGCCGTCAAAGAAGCGGGACCCGAATCCTTTGACAATAAAGGGTTCATCTGTCATAGTCAATGCCTCGGACGCCACTTTTCTGCCGAGCATTCCCTCAAGAAATGAGCTTTTCTGCTGCAAAGCCCCGCCGCCCATAGGACCCTGCAAGGTAGAAATCAGCCGGAGTCCTGCCCGGTTTTCCAATATCATATCATATTTTCCGGAAGCGATTTTCTTCTGGCCGATCTTTGCCAATGCCCGTTCCGCCGCTTTTTTACCCAAAGTTCCGGTATCAGGCAGTTCATTATAAAATCGGCTGCCTGCGCTGAACCAGTCTTCAGGACGTCCTCCGTCCGGATCGCTCACCGTCACCTCCGCGCCTGCGGAAAAGCCGGTTCCCCGAACCTCTGCGGAAAAGCCGTTGCTCTGAACCCGGACACTTTCGGAATAGGAATCCGAATATCCGGATGAAACAGAGATAATCCGGCCGCTCTGCGCCCGTGCCGCTGCTTCGATTTCTGCTGCGATTTCCATGCGCCGGGACATTGCCACGCTGTTATATGTCTCATCGCAGAACTTCAGATCCGCTGTATAAGGCTGAACATAATATTCGGGATCCGGCAGAGCGCGGTATTCGTCTCTCGCGAGATAAGCAGTCATTTCCGCTGCATTCCTGACAAATCCGGATAAGAATTCTTTTCTCAGATCATTGGCGGAATGAACCGAGTATCGCTGTCCCGCGTATATTTCCAGGGAAAGGGAGCGTTGCAGCGATTCACTGATCTGCTCTGTTTTTTTATCCCGGAATTCTATATTTACACTTCTCTGCTCGGATATTGAAACAGCAGCCTGATCTGCGCCGTTTTTCAATGCACAGCCGCTTATCCATTCTGCCAAAGCCAATTTGTTCTCAATCATTTCTGCTCCGTTGACACAGTCAAAATAATTGTGTTTGTCCTGATTGCCTTTCTTTCCATTTGTCATTCCTCCTTATTTTTACTTCCTCGTTTCCTCGTTCCCAAGCCCCTGCTTTTCCTCGTTCCCAAGCCCCTGCTTGGGAACGCACTTGCCTGGGAAGCCCCGGCTTCCTTATTTTTACTTCCTCGTTCCCAAGCCCCGGCTTGGGAACGAGGAAGTCCCCTGAAAAACTCTCGGCACCCGGCCGCTTATTGCGGATACCACTTCGTAATTGATGGTTCCGAGGGTTGAGGCAACTTCGTCGGCGGTCAGAGATGCCTGTCCCTGAGTGCCGAAAATGACAACTTCATCGTCAAGACTCACATCAGGAATATGTCCCACATCCAGCATGGTCATATCCATACAGACACGGCCCGCTATGCGCGCCCGCTGTCCGCGTACCAGCATCTGTCCACGCGAAGACAGCCCCCGGTTCAGTCCGTCCGCATACCCTGCAGGGACAGTGGCAATGATTGTCGGTTCATAGGTCTTATAAGTCATGCCGTAACTGACGCTGAATCCGGCCGGAACTTTTTTCAGATGAACCACTCTGGCTTTGAGGCTCATAACGGGCTGAAGCGATATCTTTGTCTTATCTGTCTCATCGGAAGGATATAAGCCGTAAAGAGATATACCGGCGCGTACCATATCCAGATGGCTTTCGGGAAAAGAGATAATCGCCGCGCTGTTGGCAGCGTGCCGGACCGGAATGTCTATGCCTGCAAGACGCAGCGCGTTTAAAAAATCCGCAAACCGCTCGAACTGATGTTTTGCAAACGATATGTCCGCACTGTCCGCAGATGCGAAATGGGTAAAAATGCCTTCCGGTTCCAGGCCCCTGAGTCTCGCTATAGCTTCGACTTCGGCAACAGCTGCCTTAAAATCGGATTCGGAGACAGCTATTCCCAGCCTTCCCATGCCGGTATCTGTTTTGATATGAATTCTGATTGTTCTGCCGTATTGCAGCGCGATATCGGACATTGCCTGAGCGGTATCAAAGGAATAAACGGTCTGGGTGAGGTCGTATTCAGGAAGTTCTGCGGAGCGGCTCACAGGAGTATAGCCGAAAATCAGGACAGGAGCATGAATTCCGGCTTTCCTGAGACGGATTCCCTCATCGAGTCTCGCCACGCCCAGGGCGTCCGCGCCGCTTTCCAAAGCTTTCAAGGCTGTTTCCACGGCTCCGTGACCGTAAGCATCTGCTTTCACGACAGCCATCAGCCGGGCATCAGGAGAAGTCAAACGCCGCAGTTCCCGTACATTATGCGAGACAGCCGCCAGGTCTATTTCTGCCCATAAGAGGTGTGTCATAAAAAAGGTTCGGGGTATGAGGTTCGGGGTTCGGAGTAAGAGGTAATGGATCAGAGACGAGGATTATTCCTCTGACCTCTGACCCCGAACCCTTCTTTTTTTTATCCTCTGACCGCGGAAACAATAGAGTCAACCATTCTTGACGCTCTTTCCCAGACAATCTCGAAGGTGGTAGCCGGGATTGCATTTTCCAGATGCGATTTTATAAATGCTCCCCTTTTTTCGCTTTCATCCGGCAGATGATAGAAGAATGCCCTGACCTTTCCTTCATTCACCATCCCGCGTATCTCTTTGATGACTTTCTCCTGATCCTTGAGTCTGATCTCAGGAGAAAGCGGTGTGGGATAGAGAAAAATAATCTGTCCTTCTTTGTTTTCGCCGAATTTTGCCAGCGATTCCTTATAGGAATTCGGAATGCAGTCCCCGGAGTCATTCAGCAGATCCGAAAAAATAATGACCCTTCCCCCGACGCGTTCCGGCAATATTTTTTTCAGAATATAGCCCAACTGATCGGCTCCCTGCTGATAGGCTGCTATATCCTGAATTTTTTTGGCGACTTTGTAAACAAAGTCGGATTCGTCTTTCGGGGATTTCATGGAAATCACTTTTTTCACAGAGGCAGATTCACAGCCCGGATTCCCGAATGTGGCGATTTCGTAAGATACGGCTTCGTCCCCGATGAAATTTTTCAGCCTTGCGGTCAGATTGTCCTTGAAATCTTTCAGCGTTGCCGGTTCCTTGAAAATCGAGCCGGACACGTCAATGCCTACAAAAAAAATGTTGGTTCTCGGCTGCCGGACCTGCCTGAATTCGGTGGCAACTCCCTCGTTGGTGAAATAAAGCCAGATAACGAGAACCCCTGCGGCACACAGCAGAAAACAGCATCCGTACAGGAACTTTTTCATCGCTTATCTCCCCGGAAAAAAGAAAACATTTCTGATGTTTTTTGCTGAAATATAATTTCAGCACTCTTGCTAAAATATAATTTCAGCACTCCGGAGTGCCGAAATTACATTCCGGCAGTATTTAAGTTTTATGGACAAACTGCATCTTTGCCGAACCGATTTCAATCATATCGAAAGGCTTCAGCCCCACAGATTCTTTGACAGCCTGACCGTTGACTTTGGGTTTGGAAAATCCCCCCACATAGCTAAGATAATACCCGTCAGGCCTTTTGCTTACAGTGGCAGCGGTCTGTCCTACGAAAAAGCCTTTGACCACGATATCCGACGAGGCATTTTTTCCTATCTTGGTGAGTTTTTTGGTCAGTTCCACCTCCCCTTCCCCGCCTGACAGAAATGACAGCACTCCTGTTTTTTCGCCTCCGTCCACCTGAGAGGTTATGCTCGAAACATTTTTTGCCAGCATGGAGCGGTATTTGCCCGTATCCATTACCATTGTCTCGCCCATTTTCTGATCCCCTTTGTCAGGCTGGGCTTCGCCTGCCGCATATTCGAAGATCAGAATGTGCTTTCCGATGGTAATGATATCACTTTGTTTCAGCCAGTGGGAAATCGCGAGCTGGTCGTTTACAAACGTGCCGTTTTTACTCTTCAGGTCTGTGAGTAAAAATCCGTTTCCGGCCCAGTCTATCTTGGCATGATGTCCGGATACGGCAAGGTTCTCGATCACAATATCATTGCTGTCCAACCGTCCGATGCTGACAGACTGTCCCCTTTCCAGCTGATACTCCCTGATTTTGGTCGAATCCTTTTTAAATTTAAGTGTTAATGTCGGCATCCCGAGTCCCTCTCTTCATCTCGTTTCTTGTTAAAATGGGGTCCGAGGTGCGGGGTTCGGGGTTCGGGGAGACCTCGGACCCCGTACCTCGCACCCCGAACCTCACCCCGCGATAATTCGTGAAAAAAACCCCGCAATTCCGCTTTTTTCATGCCTGATTGCCTTCACCTTCAGCACGATGATTGTGATGTTGTCGTCTCCCCCGCGTTCATTTGCCAGGTCAACAAGCATCTGACAGGTTTTATGCGGCGATCTGTTGTCTGCAATATCAAGCACTTCCTTAGGTGCAACCTTGTCGCTCAGACCGTCGGACGCAAGCACCAGTATATCGTTTTTGAAACACTGCACCTCGCATATATCGGGTTTTACGGTTTTTTCGATTCCCATGGCACGGGTGAGCATGTGCTGGAAAGGTTTCCCGAATTTCGCGTCAGGATTGATTGCCATCTGTTCGGCAATGACCGTATGAGGGACAGACAGGGTTTCCACAGAACTGTTCCGAATCAGATAAATCGGGCTGTCGCCCACATTGGCGACAATAAAGGTGTCCGCGGTGAAATAGGCTGCCGAAATGGTGGATCCCATACCGCGGTACCCTGTTTTGCTGTTGGATATCTGATGAACCACCTGATTGGACAGATGTACCCCGGACATCAGCCGGTTGGCATCCCTGGAAAGAGTTTTGTCGGTGTAGGCCAACTCCCCCACATCATCATTGTTTTTAAACTGCTTCATATAATCCCTCATGGTTTTCACCACGAGGCTGCTGGCAACTTCTCCGGCCTGATGTCCGCCCATACCGTCGGCAACCACATAAAGACCCAGTTCGTCATCAACGAACAGGGAATCTTCATTTCCTTTTCGTTTCCTGCCTACGTCGCTGATCCCTGCCGATTCAACAATTACCATCCTCCCAAGTCCTTTCAAGTGAGAATTGAGAAGTGAGGAGTGAGAAGTGAGAAGTGAAAATTCTCACTTCTCAGTTCTCACTTCTCACTTTTATTTGCTTTAAGCGCGTCAAGCTTTTTTCCCAGCGCCCTCAGGTGAGCCGCCATCTGGGATGCTTTCTGATATCGTTTTTCGCGGTCTTTTTCCATTGCTTTGTCTATGATTGCCACATGAGGCTTGAGCAGTTTCGGGTTTATTTTCCTCGGATCCGGATGAGGCACATTCATAATCTGGTGCAGAAGAGCCGCGGGGCTGTTTCCGTGAAAAGGGACATCGCCGGTCAGGAGCTGAAACAGCATGACTCCGAGCGAAAAAATATCCGAGCGGCCGTCCACTTTTTCACCGGAAATCTGCTCCGGCGACATGTAATGCGGCGTCCCTTTCACCACGCCGGTCTGGGTCTGGGAGGATGCGGTGATTCTGGCAATCCCGAAGTCGGTGATTTTGACAATCCCGGTTTTCAGGAGCATGATGTTCGCGGGTTTGACATCGCGATGGATAATTCCCTTTTCATGGGCATAATCAAGAGCTTCGGCAATATCTGCGACATAGTCGAGGACTTTCCGCATTGGCAGAAGATTGTTCTTTTTCGTAAATTTCTGCAGATCCTCGCCTTCCAGATACTCCATTGATATATAAGCCAGGTCCTGCTCCTCGCCGGCGTCATAGATGGTGACGATATTGGGATGTGCAAGTGTTCCCGCGCTTTCTGCTTCCCGGAAAAATTTCTGTTTCAGGGCTTTCACCTCTTCGGGGTCCAGGTCTTCGCTGAAACGGAAAGTTTTTATGGCTGTGGTCCGGTTGATGCGCGGGTCCATTCCCAGATAAACCACACCCATGGCGCCTTTGCCCAATTGTCTGGAAACTTCGTATCTTCCCAGCGTGGGGCGGGTATCGCTGCCGCCGGCTAAAAGACTGTCTCCGCCTGTGGAACTGCCGGTCAGGAATCCGTCACCGAAAACCATTGTGTCGATTGCCTGCATCAGTTTCTTCTTCCGGTTTCCCACATCCTTGTACTCGGGGTCAAAGCCTTCGATATACTCATACACAGCCGCGGCTTTGTTGAACTGCCGTTTCCGCTCGTAATCCAGACCGAGATTGTAGAGGACGCCTTTCATTTCATTGTCAACCGGAACTTTGCGGAGCTTGTCGAAAGCCATGTCGAGCATTCCCTGACTCTGAAAAGTAAGCCCCAGCATCCGGTTGTTTTCAGCAGATTCGCCCTCGATTTTATCCTTGCGGGTTTCGGTCACGAAATATCGGATGCTGACCACGCCGATGTAGCCGAAAATAAGCTGAAGAAGCGGATAGGTTATCCGTATCCAAAGCCCCTGGGTCACAAAAAGATAAAAAGAACCCGCGATGACAGACAGCATCAGGAAGGCAAATGTCAGACCTGAAAAGACCGCTTTCAGCCTCGGCAGCACAAAGGTGATTATTCCGCCGATGACTGCAATCATAACCAGCGTCGCGGCAGAATCCCACGAAGGTTTTGTTACAAATCTCCGGTTCAGCATTGCCCATATCGTATTTGCCGAAAACTCGCCCACAGACATAGCCTGAGCAGTAGGAGTGCTGACAGGATTCTGTATGCCTGCTGCTGACGGCGTGATCAGAACAATCTTATTTTTAAAAATGCTCATATCGCCGATTTTGTCATTAATCACGTCGTAAAAAGAATAGCGTTTGAAAGAATTTGCAGGTCCCTTGAAACTGACCAGCAGTTCGGAGTTCATGGACATGGGAATTTCGAGAAACCCGACCGAAACTGTTTTTCCCACCACGGTCTTGATTTCTTCGTTGGGGATATACAAAGACAGCGCGGCCAATCTCAGGGTAAAAGAGGGAATATAGAGTCCGTCATATTCATACAGCAGTTGTTCACGACGGACTTTCCCGTCTGTGTCGAATGCCAGATTGACATGGCCCAGTCCCTTAGATGCCTCAAGAAACAGCGGAATGGGGGTGAGAATTCTGTCTCCTCGCGGACATGCCGCGCCTTCTGTTTTTCCGACATTCGGAAGCGCCTGACTTTTTATATAAACATTTTTTTCCCCGCGTTCTGATTCCTTGAAAAAAACCGGAAGTACCACCTTGTTCGATTCTTTCAAAGATTCCGAGAGCTTGCTGTCATTATCCAGCCTTATGAGACTGTCTCTGACAGCCTGAACCGCTTCGGCAGGATTCGGCTCGGTCTGAGTCAGCCGTTCCAGCAGATAATTGAGTTCCTTTACAGCAGAACTTTCCTCGGGTTCGCTGTAAATGATATTCAGACCTATGATTTTCGGTTCCGCGGCGGTTATTTTGGTAATTCCCTCGGCAATACGCGAACGGGGCCAGGGCCATCTGCCTATTTTTTCTATGGAATCATTGTCAATGTCAACCAGCACGATTTCGTCGGAGCCTTCGGGCATGCTCCTTAAATTCATGCGGATATCGTAAAGTTTCAGTTCCACTGTGTCGAGGAAATCAATACCGCGGTATCCGAATGCCAGAAAAATAAATGTGACAGACAGTCCCAGAAAGAGTGTCGGATATTTTTTCAGAATTCCCATTATGCTTATAAATCCCGTATAATTGTAATCCGATGTTTTTTTCTCGTTCCCAAGCAGGGGCTTGGGAACGAGAGAAATCGGTGACGCTTTGCTCGTTCCCAAGCCCCTGCTTGGGAATGCCTCTGTACCCGAAGCCCCTGCTTCGGGTCGTTTATCCTTATGA
>DYRK01000768.1 GCA_020718785.1 Desulfatirhabdium butyrativorans
TAAGCCGAAGTGAAAGATGTCTCTGTGATTCGCTCATCATCCCAGCCTTCGTCTGTTCTGCCGTATTCCGTCTGTTTGATGATATTTCCGTAGTTGTCATAAACATATTCCCATTTCAACTGAACCGGCGTACCTTTTCCTTTTTCAAGAATATTCAGTGTTTTTGCCTGCTGATAAGGAAAAGTGACATTTCGGCTGTCTCCGCCTGCGCCGCTCATCAGCTTGAGCGTCATCCATGTGTAAACTTCCTGAAAAAACATCTCGTCTTTTTCGGTAAGGGCTTCGACAAGCAGCGGTTTTCCTTTCAGCGCATTCACTTGCACGCCTGTCTCGTAGCGGTACTTTGTCTTCAAATTCGGTGCAGACGCGTCGCCGATTTCCCGTTTCTCAGCTTTGGCAAAGCCCCGAAATTCCTTTTCTTCGCCGTCATAGTAACCGTCATGGTAGTAAAATTCAGTAGTATAAGTGTTCTGTCCGTCATTGACTTCCACTTTTGCGACCACAGATACCGGAAAGGGAATGACTTGGGGCCAGGGGCTTCCCGCGTCACGGTCCCGAATCATGTCTTGCACCGAGGAACTATAAGAAATCGTGATGGTTTTTCCGATGCCGTTGGTAATACTTTTCAGTTGATAAGGCTGTTCCCCCGGGGCAAAATCAAGATAGGCGAATGTCTCACTGCCGCTTGCCGGCGTGTTCCATAAAATATCGGTTGAACCGTTGCCGTTCATATCGCACTGCCGGAAGGTAGTTGTCGAATTGGTCAGCGGTTCCGGCACGCTGAAAGGATTCGCAAAACGCCCTTTGCTGTGATTCTCCGAGTCAAGACCGAGATTCAGCCAGACCTTCACATCTCCGGGAACGGGAACATACAGCATATCACTCAGTCCGTCGCCGTTCACATCGGCTGTGAGCAGATTGTTTTCCGTGATGATACCAAAAGGCGGATTCTCCATCGTCACTGCCGCGCCGAACTCGCCGAATCCCATGCCCGGATAATAGGCGCACGCGTCGTTTTCAAGCCACAGCAAATCCTGAAGCCGGTCCCCGTTCATGTCTGCCAGCCGTACTTTCGGTTGAGTAAATTGAAGCGTAGTAAAGGAAAACTCCGGTGTGAATGCTTTGCTCCATCTGCCTTCTTTCAGATTGAGCCATACAGAAGCAACCGAACTGTCTGTCCGCATCACGTCAATGAGCTTGTCATTGTTGAGATCAATGAGCCTCGTATCACTGTTTCGGAAGTCAAAGTCTGCATCATTTATATAACCGCTCAATTCCCACGAAATCCCCGAACTGCTCTTTTTGCTTTTGTAGTACATGCTGTCTGTACCGGAAAGATCGAGCATGTCGGTCTGTCCATCGCCGTTCATATCAGCCAACTGAGTTGTGTCTGATTTCAGATACATAAGTTTGGGAGTTGTTATCTCGGTTTTTCCTGACCATTTAACTGTTCCGGCAGTGTCGGGACCGAGATTTGGATAATAGTCATGTCCTCCGACATCGTTAGTATCAAGAATATCGGGAAGACCGTCAGCATTGAGGTCAATCAGATCAATATTGCCGCCGATTGCTATTTGCGGAGCGGTAGGCATATTTACCGGCTTTGCATTTTTTCCCTCAAATTTTACATAGCCGAACTCAGCCGGGGGAAGCGAACTGGTTCCGTCGCTGCCGATTTGCGTAAGGCTTTTCAGGAGCGAAAGCGGCTGCACATCGTCTGTGGTTTCATAAGTCAATGTGTAGGAACGCACCGACTCTTCTCCTGCGAACATACGGATAGCAGTGCAGCGATAGGCTGTTTTCAGTTCAAAGCGGGGGCGGTAGTCGCAGATGATGTCCGGGCGTTTTTCATAGTCAAAGACAATCCTCATGCTGTCGTTATACTGAATTTCCGTGCAGTATTGCTGCGCGGTATCATCCATTTTTTTATAGACAAAATCAATGCGATTCCCCTTGGTATCCGTCATTTTTTCAAGAAGCCATTTGAAAACCCTGCTGTTATTTTCAATCCGCGCCGCTGCTGTAATGCCAAATTCTGATACTACCCCGTCTTTTGCGGTTGCCGTCCAACCGACTGTTTCTGTTCGTGAAAATTTGACAAAACTGCTCTCGTTTTCACAGCGGAAGATGCCGCCGCCAACAGGGACCAATTCTTCGCCGTCGGCGTAAATGACTCTGTCCGATTCATCGCTTTCGTCTGTCTGACCGTCATGGTCGTTATCTTCTCCGTCGGGACCGTCGCTATAATAAGGCAAGCCTTTGTCGGTCTGACGCTGAATGTAGGGAATATCCAATTTCCAGCCGAGACCGAAAGCTCCGTTGCCAGCGCCGCTGTTGTACGACAGCGTTATATCGGGAGCAAATCCTGCCCGTCCCGGAGGGACTTTCAGTTTTACGGGATAAGTTGCGGTGCCGCTGTTCAACTGCGGTTCAAAAGATTCGCCCAAACCTTCAATAGAGCCGGGTCCCGAAGGCAGAGACAATACGCTGGGCTTTACGCCGGATTTGTCAACACCCGCGCAGCAAATTCCCGCGAGTATCAAAACAAGAGATATTGCTGAAAAAATTTGTCTCAT
>DYRK01000131.1 GCA_020718785.1 Desulfatirhabdium butyrativorans
AGCCGGGGCTTCGGGCGCAGATGCGTTCCCAAGCAGGGGCTTGGGAACGAGGAAACGCAGTGATGAATCTGAAAGGATATTTCACCGGCGCAATGGCGGGTTCGGAAATCTTCGAACAAGGATTTAAGGATATGATTGACTTTTTCTTACTGTTATGAAATATCGTTTTATATCAATAGGAGTTATGCAGAACTGTGTAATTCCTAATCAGTAATGACAGACATAGACAGAACTTTCTGCAACGGAAAACAGAAATCTTTTTTCAGAAACTGTAGGACTTACGCACTTGAATTTATTTTTCTGATTGATTGGCGTTTATCAGCGTCAATTGGCGGTTAAAATCATTCGACTGTGTAACTCCTGAAACTG
Organism: Desulfatirhabdium butyrativorans; assembly: GCA_020718785.1. GTDB lineage: Bacteria > Desulfobacterota > Desulfobacteria > Desulfobacterales > DYRK01 > DYRK01. The sequence continues at coordinate 370 of DYRK01000131.1, forward strand.
ATTTCTGCTTTCACAGACACGGCACAGGAAAGGGAAATATGAAGCTGTTTGAAATACGGGATACTTTGAAAGCAGAGGTCATTTTAGGCGCGGATCAGATGGACAGGACCGTTATCGGAGCCGGCGGCGCGGACCTGATGGGCGATGTCCTGTCTGCCGCGGCTAAAGAATCGGTTCTGCTTTCAGGACTTATCACAGAAGAAGTGATCCGGACAGCCAAAATTGCCGATGTTGCCGCGGTCGTCTTTGTAAGGGGAAAACGACCGGAAAAAAGCACTGTGGAACTGGCGCGTTCTTATAATCTTCCGGTTATGCTGACGCGGTATTCATTATTCGTGTCATGCGGGCGGCTTTATATGAACGGACTCAGAGGGCTTGACGGGTCGTGGTGATTTTTTAAGAAAGTCGGCATGGGGTACTGAATCAGGAAGTTTTTCAGTAAATCCGGGATATCGTTTCCGAGGAGACAGAAATCCGAATCAGCGGATAAGGCAGCCTGTTTTTTCGGAAGATATACGGAAAAATGAAATACAGCCTGATCGGTGAATTATTTTTTTATATTCTTTAAAAAAATAACAGGAGTAGAAGATGGTAGAAGCGCTTTTTATGATGGGAGGTTTGGGACTTATTGTCGGCGTGGGATTGGCTGCGGCATCAAAAGTTTTTTATGTGTATGTTGATCCCGTAATAGAGGCGGTTGAAGGCGCGCTGCCGGGTGCAAACTGCGGCGGATGCGGATTCCCCGGGTGCAGTGCAAATGCAAAGGCAATTGTGGCAGGCAAATCTTCGCCCGGTTCCTGTGTGGCTGCGAGTGAAGATACGGCTCAGGCAATTGCAGCGATTATGGGCGTTTCGGTGGAGGCAAGAGAACCGGATATCGCGAAACCGGGATGTTATTTCGGGTTGCAGGGCGCGGACGTAAAATATCTTTACAACGGACTGAGCGATTGCAGAGCCGCGGTACTTCTGAGCGGCGGCATGAAAGTCTGTTCCGTGGGATGTCTGGGACTGGGCAGTTGTGTCAAAGCCTGTACTTTCGGAGCCGTTACCATGGGACCCGAAGGTCTGCCTGTGGTCAATGAAAAACGCTGCACCGGCTGCGGAGCGTGCGAGCGAGTATGTCCGAAACACATTATCACGCTTTCCTCGGTTACGCGGCGGATTCTGCGGGAATACACCACGGAAGAATGTACCACCCCCTGCCAGCGGAGTTGTCCCGCGGGTATCAATATCCGCGAGTATATCCGCCAGATTTCCATGGGGGATTATCATAAGGCTGTTCAGGTCATCAAAGAGCGGAATCCTTTTCCCACGGTCATCGGCAGAATCTGTCCGCGTCCCTGCGAAACCGAATGCCGGCGCAAATATGTTGATGAACCGCTTGCCATCAATTATCTGAAGCGTTTTGTTTCGGATTTTGAAAAAGAGAGCGGCGAAAGAGTTCTTCCCTACAAAGCTCCTGCCACAGGCAGAAAGATCGCGGTGGTGGGCGGAGGAGTGGAAGGATTGTCCGCGGCTTATTTCAGCGCGCGTCTGGGGCATGAAGTTGCCCTGTTCGAAGCCACTTCAAAACTGGGCGGTCTTCTCAGGAGCGCTATTGCGCGGTATCGGCTTTCCCATGAAATACTGGACTGGGATATTCAGGGCATTCTCGATATGGGCGTTACAGCGCATACCGGAAAATCGCTGGGAAAAGATTTCACGGTGGACAGCCTTCTGGAACAGGATTTTCAGGCTGTGCTTCTGGCATCCGGCGGATGGGACAGCCGTATGACCCGCGGGGCAGACAAATCCGAGGCTCCGGTTCCGGGAACTTCTCTGCTTATAGATTTTCTGAAAGCAAGTTCTGAAGACCGGAAAAAATGGGCTTCCGAATCGCAGGTTGTGATCGCGGGCGGTGAAAAGCTTGCGATGATTGCTGCGAGACAATGCAGAGAATTCAAGCAGAATGTTACGGTTCTGTTCCGTGAAGCACGGGAGCAGAGTCCTGTGGAACTTGCCGAGATCGAGGCAATCGAGAAAGAGGGCGTACAGATTGTTTTCGGCGCGGCAATTACCCGCCTTTTCGGTGAAAAAAATAGCCTGACCGATCTGGAGTATATGGCTTCCGGTGTCAAGACCGTGATTGCGGCTCAGAAACTGCTGATTGCATCCGGACGTTTTCCCGAACTTCTCTTTACAAAAGTCAAAGCAGAGGCTGCCGAAGAGGGCGCCGAAGCTCCGGTTCAGGGACCGATCCGCTGGGAAGCCCGGCTGCCCTATAAACAGCCTGCATATAAAGATCAGGTGGGACTTTTTGCTCAGGGAGATGTTCTGAGCGATTACAGCGCGGCGATCAAAGCCATTGCAGCAGGCAGGAGAGCCGCCGTTTCCGTGCATCAGGCGATGTACGATATTCCCTCGGAACTGCCTGAGAATGTGCTTACTCCGGATTCTGCTTTGCAGGATGTGGATCATCTTGAAAATGTGAAAGCTCTTCCCCGCAAGATCATGCCGCTTTGCGACGCCAAAGAACTGGCAGGCTGCGGCGAGCTTGAAAAGGGATTTTCCGAAGCAGCGGCTCAGGCTGAGGCATCGCGGTGCCTCCAGTGCGGGCTGATCTGCTATGAGCATCCCGAAGGAATGATTGCGGAAAAGAAAGAAGCGTTGGCTGCCTGATAATGTTGTCATACCTGCGGGGTTGTGAACCTCGCAGGTATGAATCAAAAGATGTAATCGCAGTTTTTGGCGTGATGTTTGCATTCCGTATAACATCCGATTTTTCATATTAGCCGGAAAAAAAACTGCATAACAACTGGTTATACTTCTCGTAACACGGGGTTCTCGCAGTATAACCCGGCGTTCAAACGGACGGCTGACGCCGCCGCTTAACTTTATGTTAGCTGTATAAAGGAATTTTCTCTATGGCATCACCCGCATTCGTTTATGCCTTCGATAATTTAGGCCCAGAAAAATTTGTTGAACTCTGTGGATTAATACTTGGAGCAAGATATAAAGGATTTCTCTTAAGTTCAACTGGACCTGATGGCGGTATTGATGGAGAATCAGATCCTGTTATAGGGGAATTGAGAATAGAAGAAAGAACATCATTAAATAACACTATTTATTCTCATGATGATTTAATAGTTTTTCAATTTAAGCATAAAGTCGTTGCAAGAGTTGGACAGTCTCAAGCAAGACAGCAATTACTCAGTCTTTATAAATCAAACACTAAAAAAAAGAACGAAGTATTAAAAGAAAATATTATTAAACTAAGTCCTAAAACTTATATTTTGGTAACAAATGTTGAAGTCAATACAAATTTTAGACATAAATTTATTGAGCAATGTAAAGATGAAAACAAAAAAATTGATAAATATCAAATTATAGGGCTTGACGATCTTGAAAACTGGGTAACAATGGATAGACATTTGCGATCAATGTATTTTCCAACACTGTTTGATATACCTCGTTTTAATTTAAAATTAAGACTGGGCATTTATGATATATATGAACCTAAATCAAATTTGGAACAATTAAAATACGGAGGAGACATCACATGTGCTACTAAAAAGGATGAATCTGGTTTAATTTGTATTATGGTGATGAATATTGGCAGTGTGCCATCTTATATAGATGGTATATCTTTTAGAATTTTGGTAAATGGAGAAATAAAAGAATACATGCCAATGCCTCTTCCTAAAGGCTATGACCCTTATCACAATCCTGATTTTAATGATCCAATTGAACCCGGAAGATGCAAACGATTTAATTACAGTTTAAATATATTTAGTAAGGAAATACCAAAAGTAGAAAAAGTTACGGATTATTTTTTTTCAGAAGTTAGGGTTTCTGACCAAGTAGAAAATATTTACTCAATAGATGTTTCAGAAGAAATAAGAAGACAAATATTTCTTAAAACAGTCCAGTAGTCCAGTAGGTTGGGTTGAGGCACAACACCCGACATTCATTATGCTGTCTTCGTGCCTCAACCCGACCTGCGAACAGTCTTTTAACAAAAGGAGAAAGATATATGCCTGTTATCTATGAGACAACCGCTGAAATTGATGCAGACGGAGAGTTCAGGATAAATCTGGAGGATTTCTCATTTGAAAAAGGAGCGCAGTTTTCAGTCAGGCTGATTCCTCAGTTCGCCTTTGATTCTGAGACATTTAAAAGAAACATGCAGAATTTTATTGATGAATGTGCCGAAAATAATCCGTACAAAAATATGACAAAGGATGAAATTCTTGCTGAATTGCGGCGTCAGCGTGAGAAAATGTATGAATAAACTTCGGCAGATCAGTCTGGATACAAATATCTTTATTTTCGGTTTGCGTAAAATTGATCCGTTTTCAGTTGCAATTTTAAAGAACCTTTTTCTTTTCAAGGTGAAGATATCTGCTCAGATCGAAAAAGAAGTGCGACAGAATCTCAGTGTTTGTGAAATCCGTAACTTTTACAGACAAATCAGTATGTTAGCCGAATTTGAAATAGTCTGTAAACCGCTCAATCATAATTTTGTTGATAAATACCGGCAACTCGGACTTAAAACAGGAGATGCGAAAATTGCCGCTTTCTGTGAACAGGAAGATATTCAGATTTTTGTATCTGAAAACCGTCATTTTCTTGAAAAATTGTCAGAACGTCCATGTTTTATTGTAGATAGTAAAACATTCTGTGAAATTTTCTCTTTATCAGAATGAACAATTTGCACCTCCTGATGAACCGGAGAGCGGTTTGCATCCCGCAGCGACGGGTTTTTCGATCTGCTGAGTTTGTCAGTCCGCAGGTTGGGCTGAGGCACAACACCCGGACATTCATTATGCTGTCTTCGTGCCTCAACCCGACCTGCAGATACAGATTTTGCCCGTTCCCACGCTTTGTGTCCCGCAGCGACACGACACCTGCTGGGGATTGAAGCTTCGCAGGTATGAATCAAAAGATGTAATCGCAGATTTGGCATGATGTTTGCATTTCGTATAACATCCGATTTTGCATGTCAGCCGGAAACCCGATAACGCTGTTATCCCGGAAACTGCTTAATCACCGGTTCGAAACATCACAATCAAGAAGAAGAAGAAGCATGGATATGACGGAAAATCAGGAGAAGACTCCCATGTCTGAAGATATTCAGAATACTGATTTCCAAAATACCGATACGCCCCATAATCAGAAAATCGGATACTGGCTTGATCTTTCCCGGTATGATTTGGAAACGGCTGAAGTAATGATGGAAGGGAAAAAATTTCTCTATGTCGGTTTTATGTGCCATCAGGCTATAGAGAAAACACTGAAAGCATTCTATGTCATGATAAAAAATGACAATCCTCCGTATATACACAACCTGAGACGCCTTGCGAAGCAGTGTGAAATATATGATCAGTTTTCAGATGAACAGAAAGATTTAATTGACAGACTGAATCCTCTGAATATTGAAGCAAGATATCCGACATACAAAGAAAATTTGCTGAAGTCGCTAACCTCTGAGAAATGCGGGGATACAATCAGCAAAACAAAGGAACTGCATAAATGGATAAAACAGATATTATTGAAAATGTTATCGGAAAAGTAAAAAAGTATGCGGAACTTGTCAGAACGGAGTTTCCTGTCAGAGATATTATCCTTTACGGTTCATACGCAAAACATATCTACAGAGAAGACAGTGATATAGATGTAGCTGTAGTAGTTGATGAAATAAAGGGAGATTTCTTGGAAACAGTAACGGAATTATATAAACTTACCAGAGATATTGATGACAGAATAGAACCGATCTTATTAGATTCAGCTAACGATAACAGCGGATTTTTAGAACAAATATTGAGTGAGGGAATAGTATTATAGTTGTATATCTGAACAGGCGTTTCACCGGCAGAAGCGTTGGACAATGGAAACTATAACGCATGAAAATTAGAGGTTATAATAAGACATACGCTGAAATTGCAGTTATCCGAAGATTTCTTACCGATGATAAAAAATTGAGACATATTGATGAGTTAAAAGTTATCATATCAGATGATTATTTGTCGGAAATATGAGTCGGAAAGCAGTCCGGCAGGTTGGGCTGAGGCACAACACCCGATATTCATTATGCTGTCTTCGTGCCTCAACCCGACCTGCAGATACAGCTTTTGCCCGTTCCCACGCTTTGCGTCCCGTAGCGACACGACACCTGCGAGGTATGAATCAGAACGATTGAAAAACAAAAGGATATTAATAAGATGACTGTTGAACAATTATATCAGAAAGATATAAAATCGTTACCGGTTGCCGAACAACTGGAACTGATTTCACTTATCAGCAGAAAACTGAGCAGACAGTCGGAACCGAAAGAGAAAAAGCAGCGGAGTCTGCTTGAGCTTGAAGGACTGGGGTCTGAGATATGGGAGGGAATTGATGCCCAGAAATATGTTGATGATCTGAGAGACGAATGGAATCAGCGGTTATGACAATTCCCGATACTGTTTTCGCAGAAATAAAACAACTGGGATTCGACACATCCCCGTTCATCTACTTTGTCGAACGTCACCCTGTTTATCTGACGATGATGCGGGATGTTATCAGAAGAATTGATGAGGGAATTATGAAAGGATTCGGTTCGGTGATAATACTGACCGAAGTCCTTGTTCATCCTGTGCATAAAGGAAAAACTGCTCTTGAAAACGAATATCGCGATCTTTTGCAAAGCAGCCGCAATTTCGAACTTATCCCGATTGATGCGGAAATAGCAGCTCGTGCATCGGAATTTAGGATTCGCTATAATCTGCGAACGCCTGATGCCTTGCAGATTGCAGCAGTCAGGAAGACCGGAAAGAAATTCCGAGCGGATTGAGAGCTTTGTCTCAGACAATTTAATACTGAACTGTGATACGGATACTGCCCGATTGTACGGCAAAGTCAAGGACAGTCTGCGAAAAAAAGGACATCCTGTCCGAATGCGGCAGAGAATCCCGGAAAAGAGATTCTTCGCTGCGCTCAGAATGACAGCGGGAAAAAGCGTAAATTATGACGGTGGTGAGTATATATAAGACTGGAAATCACAAATTAATGGAAGAAGTTATGAATGCTTGTGAATAAAGGACTAACCCGGCGTTGCACACGGACTCGCTCCCGTTGGTCGCTTGCCGGTGAGAGGATGAAATATTTTATGCCGGAAATGATGATTGACATACCTATAAGAAAACTTGCTTATATGATTGACAGCATGACCAGTCAGGAACTTGAGACACTGTATATGTTTCTGACAGAGGAGGGTTCCGAACTTCTGGAACGGAACAGAGACCTGGAACTGGGCAGAGTGAAATATCTGAGCGAGGAAGAGGCATTCGATGTATGAAGCCGAATATCACCCGAAAATCAGAAAGGATCTGAAAAAGATCGATCCTCCGATACGCGAGAAAATAAGAACTGACCATATTCCGATAATTCTGTCCGACCTCGGAGCCGGGGAGAATCTGGCAGGAGATCTGAAGGGAACATCTGCTTATCATTTCAGAATAGCGAAACAGGAATATAGGATTGCCTACGTCACAGATGAGAAATCTGAAAAAGTTCGTATTCAGATGATAGCCAAAAGAGGCGATTTTTACAAATTGCTGAAACGGAGAATCCGGATTTGAAAACTGTCTGAGTGAAACAGTCCGGTTCCGAAGAAAAAATAACTGGTCGTTCCGGCGGACGGGCGGGGCGCATCGGTAAAATGTATCCCGCAACCGGCAGGCGTTTCTCATGCCGGAGCCTGGGAATGCAGTCCGTAGGTTAGGTTGAAGCACAACACCCGACATTCATTATGCTATCCTAGTGCCCAACCTACGAATACAGATTTTGCCCGTTCCCACGCTTTGCGTGGGAACAATATCCGATTTTTCATGTCAGCCGGAAACTTGATAACGCTGTTATCCCGGAAACTACTTAATCACTTGTCAGCTTTTGAAAACATATGAAACTTCTACTAGAAGATAGAGTCGAACAAGCATTTCGACACCTTCAGCCGAAAGAGGTGGAGAAGGTTGAGCGGGTATTTTATGCTCTTCAGACAGAACCATTTGAAAACATTAGGAAACGCTTTCAAATCCATAAACTTCTTATACCTGAAGAACAAGTATTTGTTCTTAGAGCAACTCCTCAACTTCGGATTCTATTTAAGTATGGTGAAGAGCAAACATTAATAATTGAAGATATTGTCTCCCATAAGATGCTGGAAAAGTTTTATAGCGGGAGGCATAAATGAAAGAATTTATTCATCATGTTCTTTCCATAGAGGAGTGCATTAAAGAACTGTCAGAATTTGAATCATTGCTATCCTCGAAACTAGTAATCAAGGAAAGAGACGAGATTCTTCCTTTCTTTAAAACGCATTCCCATTTAGCTGCATTTCTTGGTACTTACATACCAGATATTGCTAATCCTGATAGGGTAGCTAACGAATATGATATCTTTGGTGATTTTACATGCGATCTCGCCGTTGGTGATTCGAAATCTCAAACATATCTGCTAATAGAGTTCGAAGACGCAAGGACAGAGAGTTTATTTGTAAAGGTTGCTTCAAAATCAACACCGGAGTGGGCACCACGTCTTGATCATGGTTTTTCGCAAGTAATAGATTGGTTTTGGAAATTAAGCGACATGGAAAAATCAGATGATTATGAAAATAGATTTGGTGCAAGACATGTCGCTATTCATGGACTTGTAGTCGTGGGCAGAGAACAATATCTCCAGCCACGCGAAAAAGCACGGCTAAAATGGAGGCAGAATTACATAATTGTCAACTCAAAACGAGTATCAATAATAACCTTTGATCAACTTGCACGAGATATCAGATATCGACTGTCTCGTTATCCGGAAGCTGCGAGAGCCGATCAAAGTCCGTAGTCCGTAGGTTGGGTTGAGGCACAACACCCGCCATTCATTATGCTGTCTTCGTGCCTCAACCCAACCTACAGATACAGATTTTGCCCGTTCCCACGCTTTGCGTGGGAATGCAGACGGGATGCTTTGCCTCCATCAGAATTTCAAGAGATACAAATTATTAATTCCATTAGAAAATAAAGAGATTTATATATGAATATAACATTGACGCCTGATATTGAAAAGGCATTGGGTGAGTTTGCCGAAAAGCAGGGAACCACTGTTGAACTGCTTGCCCTTAAGACGCTCCGGGAGCGTTTTTTTCCGAAAGAGACAGAATTCCTGAAAGAAGCGGCGGGTCGGCGGTCTGAGAGGAAAAGTCTGGCTGACCTGCTTGCAGGATTTATCGGCAGTATTGACAGCGGCGATATTGCTGACGGCGGTGCCCGGATGTCTGAGAATACCGGGAAAAAATTCGGTGAGATTCTGCGTGAGAAGCGGCAGATCGGAAAACTGTGATACTGACAGATACCGGACCTCTGATCGCACTGCTTGATAAAAGAGACAGTCATCATAAGGAGTGTGTCAGGATACTTGATGCCCTGCCTCCCGAACCCATGCTGACAACATGGCCCTGTCTTACCGAAGCCATGCACATTCTCGGATCGGTCGGCGGGTACCGATATCAGTCCGTCCTTTGGAAACTGGTGGAAGATATGAATCTGGAAATTTATGATCTGACTTCTTCCGAAATAAGAAGGATGAGGACTCTGATGGGAAAATATCAGGATACACCGATGGATATGGCTGATGCCTCGCTGATCGCTTTGGCTGAAAGCATGAGATTCAGACAGATTTTCACAATTGACAGCGATTTCCGTATTTATCGTCTTTCGGACGGTTCCGTGCTGGAGATTGTTCCGTGAATAATCCGCTGTAATCCGCCAAAAAAGCGGGTTAGTCCGGCGCTGAACTCGGGGGCTTCGCTCTTTGTGCCGGTTGGCTTGGCAGTCCGCTTTTTTTGCCGCTCATTTCAGTCCTTATATTTTTCCCGGCAAATCATACCGGCTGCGAATGCGAAAAAGGCCAGTCCGTAGGCTGGGCTGAGGCGCAACATCCGACATTCATTATGCTGTCTTCGTGCCTCAACCCAAATCAGCAAATTCTAAAATAGCACAGGATGAATACGGGATAGAAAGAGAAGGGATTTTTTATGAAAACTGTTATGGTACATATAAACGATGACTCAAAATTTCAGCTTTTCGTCAGTTTTTTGAGGGAAATCAGATTTGTTCAGATTGAAGAAACGGCATCTCCTGTCAGTAAAACCAAAAAAATGACAGAATTGCCTCAGTCCGTCCTGCATCCTGTCAGAGTGAAACAGTTCAGGATGTACAGCAGGGAGGAACTTCATGACAGAAAGAGTCTTTATTGATACGAATATTCTGGTATATGCGTTTCTGGAAAACGATACGGTCAGGCATGACTCAGCCTTCAAACTGATGTCTGATATTATCGGAGCAGAGATATTTATCAGTATACAGGTGATGAGTGAAATATATGCCGCCCTCTCAAAAAACGGGGTCGGACATGAGGAGATTGCCGAATATCTCTATGAGCTTGAAGAAAAGACGAACATTCAGCCGATATGCTTTGACACGGTTAAAAAGTGTCTGTCTCTGAAGAAGAAATATTCTTATTCATATTGGGACAGTCTGGTGCTTGCGTCATCTCTGGAAAGCGGATGTACTGTTGTATATTCCGAAGATATGCAGCACAGACAGGTAATAGAACAGACACTCACAATTATGAATCCTTTTCTTATTATATCTGAAAAAATTGTCTAATCCGCAGGCTGGGCTGAGGCACAACACCCCGATATTTATTATGCTGTCTTCGTGCCTCAACCCAACCGATATTCAAAACATCAATTCCGATTAAAAGAAAGAGTGAAATTAATGCGTACAATAGCTTATGATCTTGATTTGAATGAAAACAGGACAATTCTTTTGAAATTCCCTGAAGACATTCCTTTGGGAAGACATCAGATAATTGTAATCGTAGATGAAAATCCCGCTGATCCCGATGAAGATAAATTTGAAGAAATTTTAACAGATACAACAGGATTATGGAAACATCAGGACGGGCTGGCTTATCAGACAAAGCTGCGTAGCGAGTGGGACAGATTATGATTACATTACTGCTTGATTCAGTGATTCTCATTGATCATTTCAATCGGATTCGGGAATCTACAGATTATATCCGCAAAGTCAGAAAAAATTCTGCTGTTTCGGTCATCACACGGGCAGAAGTATTGACAGGTTTTGATGACCTTTCCCGAAAACGTGCTGTAAGACTGCTCAATTATTTTCCGGCACTTGATATTACAAAACCGATTGCGGATTTGGCAGCGAAATTGCGTTACGATAATAAATGGAAGCTTCCGGATGCCTTGCAGGCTGCACTTGCAAAATATCATCATTTCAAGCTTGCAACCAGAAATACGAAAGATTTCAAAGAAGATAAGCATGATTTTGTCGTCATCCCTTATCGAATTTGAATTTATCTGAACCTCGGAAAGCCGTTTACGACTTTGATGAACTGCTTCATCATGTCAGACGGATAAGTCTGGAAAGAGTTACGGATAATGAAGCTGACAACCTGAAAAAGATGAAAATTCTGAGAGATACTGCAAAATGAAAATGCTGCCGGTCGGAGAATTTAAAGCACAATTGTCGGAAGTTTTGCTCGTTCCCACGCTTTGAGTGGGAATGCAGACAGGACGCTTTGCATCCCTTTAGTAATTCTTGCATGAATTGCTGCGGTTTTATGTACAAAATTTTTTATTCTGAAGATGTATCCGATGATCTGTGCCGTGTACGGGCTAACCGACGAAATAAAATATTGGATCAGATAGAAACATAATTGAGATATGAACCGAACAGGGAGACCCGTAAGAGGAAAATTCTTGTCGGATTGACTCTGCCCTGGGAATATGTCGAGCCGATACGGGAACTAAAAATTGACGAATATCGTATTTTCTATGATATATACTTACCACCGTCATAAATTGCGCTTTTATTCTGAGTCAGAATATGAT
>DYRK01000769.1 GCA_020718785.1 Desulfatirhabdium butyrativorans
CCGAAAATGAGGAAGAAAAATGGCTCGGACTGTTCATTCTGGGGCAATGCCTCGACGGGCCGGTTATCTGGACGCCGGATCCGTAGTGTCCAATGCACAGTGCCGTTGTGCCGCTTCAGAGGTTTGCAGAACCTGTATTGTCTGTTTCACCGCGGCTCCTTGACCTGCCTGTAAATATGGGATTCCGTCAGAATAAACTGACTTACAGAGAACTTTACAACGGAGCGTTTCCGCATTAAATTCAATCTGCTGCTGACTGCTCTGGCAATTATTCTTATTCTGTCGCTTACCTTTGCTGTAACCATAGGCTCTGCTGATATTTCTGTTATAAAGGTCTGGCAGATTGCCTTTAACAAACTCACCGGGGGATCGCCGGATCGCTCCATCCGCCCTGCGATTTCCGAAAAAGCTTGACGTTGGTAACGGTCTTCATATATGAAATGAACAGGATTTCAAAGGATTCGGATATCAGAGCGTATTCAACTCTTTTGTTTCATTAAAAAAAACATCATCGCCGATTTTTTTGGCGATTGTGTTTATTTTTCTTGACAAATAGGAATCATTCTTATATAGGATAAATATATAAATGATGAACGGCACAAATCCAATGGATGTGTTTTTATCAAAATGCAGACAGCGCAACCTTAAAATTACGCCCCAGCGTACAGCCGTATTCAGCGCGCTTGCCGATGCCGAAGATCATCCTTCGGCAGATGCTGTTTATCAGAAGGTGAAAAAGGAGTTTCCGAATATCTCTTTTGACACTGTAAACAGAACGCTTATTGTATTTTCCGAAATAGGTCTTGCCGAGGTTGTGGAAGGACAGGGTGATCCAAGACGCTTTGATCCCAGGATGGAAAATCACCACCATTTTTATTGTGTAACATGCGGAAAAATAACGGATTTCTTCAGCGAAGAACTGGATAAGATTGAAATTCCTACTCAGATAGAACAGGATTTCACTGTTATCAGCAAAAGGATGGTTCTGAAAGGCTATTGCACGGATTGCAGAAAATAGTGCAGTCTGATAATTCAAAGATGATTTGCAAGTGATTTCCAATAATTCGGTTCGGAGTCAGATTTTTTCCCCTGACCTCTCACCCCGGACCTCTAACCTTACTTTAAGGAGACATATCAATGGACGAAAAAAAGAAACTTACCAATAATGCCGGCGCTCCGGTCGTTGACAACCAGAACGTGATGACCGCGGGACCCCGGGGGCCCATGCTGCTGCAAGATGTATGGTTTATGGAGAAACTGGCGCATTTCGACCGGGAAGTGATTCCCGAGCGACGTATGCACGCCAAAGGCTCCGGTGCTTACGGCACGTTTACCGTCACCCATGACATCACCCGCTATACCAAAGCGGCAATATTCTCCAAAGCGGGTAAGAAAACCGAATTGTTCACCCGTTTTTCCACAGTAGCAGGAGAACGCGGGGCTGCGGACGCAGAGCGTGATATCCGGGGCTTTGCCGTCAAATTTTACACCGAAGAAGGCAACTGGGATATGGTGGGCAACAATACTCCGGTTTTTTTTCTGCGCGATCCACTCAAATTTCCTGATCTGAATCACGCTGTCAAACGGGATCCCCGTACCAATCTGCGAAGCGCACGCAACAACTGGGATTTCTGGACTTCGCTGCCCGAGGCATTGCATCAGGTTACAATTGTTATGAGCGACCGGGGCATTCCTGCTTCTTACCGGCAGATGCACGGTTTCGGCAGCCATACTTTCAGCCTCATCAACGCAAAGAATGAGCGGTATTGGGTCAAGTTTCACCTTCGCTGCCAGCAGGGCATTAAAAATCTCACGGATGAAGAGGCAGAGGCAATCGTCGGCAAATGCCGGGAGAGTCATCAGCGTGATCTCTATGAAAACATCGAGAAGGGCAATTTCCCCCGCTGGACTATGTTTATTCAGGTAATGCCGGAAAAAGATGCTGCCAAGTGTGCATACAACCCCTTTGATCTCACAACGGTCTGGTTTCATAAGGATTATCCGCTGATCGAAGTGGGCGTAATGGAACTGAACCGAAATCCTGAAAACTATTTTGCAGAGGTTGAGCAGTCAGCTTTCAATCCGGCAAATATCGTTCCGGGCATAGGATTCTCGCCGGACAAAATGTTGCAGGGACGCCTGTTTTCCTACGGCGATGCCCAGCGATACCGACTTGGCGTGAATCATCATCTGATCCCGGTCAACGCGTCCCGCTGTCCCTTCCGCAGCTATCACCGCGACGGGTCCATGCGGGTTGACGGCAATTACGGTTCAACGCTCGGATATGAGCCGAACAGTTACGGCGAGTGGAAACAGCAGCCGGATTTTGCCGAACCGCCTCTGAGTCTGGAAGGTGCGGCTGACCATTGGAATCATCGTGAGGATAAGGATTACTACAGTCAGCCCGGTATGTTGTTCCGGCTGATGAAACCGGAACAGAAGGCTTTGCTCTTTGCAAATACTGCCCGTGCTATTGCCGATGCTCCGAAAGAAATCAAGATCCGTCACATCGGCAACTGCCTGAAAGCAGACCCGGCTTACGGCAAAGGTATTGCCGATGCGCTCGGTATC
>DYRK01000132.1:0-4459 GCA_020718785.1 Desulfatirhabdium butyrativorans
ATTCACCTGATTAAAGGATTTACAGGATTTCTGTTAAATCTTCCCGGATTTTTGAGCTTTCGGGGAAGTCTGTCGGTACAGGCTGGACAGCAATCAGGCAAATCCTTTAATCAGGTGAATCAGGGTTCAGACGATTATCAATAACATATAAGGAGTTATATGAAAAACATACAAATCAGTTTTGATGAAGATATTCTTGCAGCAATTGACCGTGCAGTTTCCGCAAGCAATCTCTCATTTCCCGATATTGTAAAAGATGCTCTCAGACAATGGCTGAAAAGAAGAGAAATCAGGAAATTCGAAGAAGAGTGGATTGAAAAACTGAAATCAGCGCCGGACAATCCCGAAGATGCGGAAAAGTGGATAGCGATACAGTATCGGAGCGATGATGAATCGTGGTGATATATGGATGATTGATTTCGGAGGAAAAATCGGTATGAGACCTGTTGTTATTCTCACAAGACAAAATGTGCTGCCTTATATGAATAAAGTCTCAGTCGCCGAAATAACCTCAAAAGGCAAAGGATATCCGACAGAAGTCTTTATCGGGCAAAAAGCAAATCTTCCCAAACCTTCTTTTGTTCAGACAGATAATATCCATACCATCCTGAAAGATAAACTTACAAAATATATCGGTACGTTGGATACGATCACGATGAGAGAAATATCAGAAAAAGTGATAATAGCCTTGGAATTGGAAGAATAAATCTGAACCCTTATTCACAGGATTTGCAGGATTTGTGTTCAGCCGTTTGAGCAGACTCAGTGAAAATCGGCGTGAATCTGCGAGGAGTGTGAATCTGCAAGGATTATGTTTGAGCAGGGATTGCATCATACCGGAATCCCTGCTTAAGCCCAATCTTTGCAGATACAGCCTTATGCTGCCTGAGTTATTGTCTCCGACCGATGACGCAGTGAATTTTGATTTCTGGAAATCTATAAGAAAAAAAGGAGGAAAGTCATGGCAGATTATGCCAAGATACTGATTACCGCAAATGCGTTGCCGACGCTGAAGGAGAGTATTTACATCGGCAGTGAGGTCTTGCGAAGAAAACATACCGCATATCAGAATAAGCTCAGAAGATTTGAATCAATCAACGGCATGGACACTGCTGTTTTTATGAATTTGTTTGACAAAGGCGAACTCGGAGATAAAAAAGAATGGCTGGAATGGGAACATGCTGTCAGTGTTGAAAATCTTCTCAGAAAAAAATTAGGTGAACTTGATGAAATCCGATATGAATCCTGAGATACGGGAAAAAAATATTCGGAATGCTTTGAAGACTGCTGATTGGTACAGCACGGAAATTACAGTTGATTACAATTTTGATATGTCATTGGATGTTTTGTTCGCAGACGGAAAGATCGTATTTTATGATGAAACGGTTTTGGAATTTACCGAATCTGTTACGCCTGAAAGATTCAGATATCGTTATCACTACATGAAAGCTGACGGAACTCTTATTTTCCGCTATGACAATGTGCCTCATCACAGAGAGATTCCGAGTTTTCCGGATCATAAGCACTATCCCGGCAGAGTTGTTGAGAGCCGGATTCCCGATTTAAAAAAGGTAATAGAAGAACTAATTGATATTATTTTGGAATCATAGAAAAGGCAAAAGCATTGACGGCAATGTTGTCTGAAAAATAACAAAAGCCTCTTTGACAAAAAGAGCGCAAAGGCAGGTTTGTCATGCAGAAAGACGTATTACTAAATACCATGAAGGAAAACGCGGAAAGCGTTCAGTCCGTTGTCTCTCATATTAAAAATATGGAAGAGGCATTCTGCTATGTCTCTGATCTCACCCGCAGGCAGGGCGGCAGCACTGTCACTGCGCCGGGTCTGAATATTGACGAGCGGATTGCCTTGCAGGAGATATGCGGAAAACAGGGCATCAGATTTCTGTCTGCGCCGTTAAGGAATCATCTGCGGGAGATTCATACTTCTCTCACTTTTGCAGACTGGGGGATTGCCGAAACCGGAACTCTTGTGCTGGATTCCACGTCGGAAGACCTTCGTATTGCTACTATGCTGGCAGAAAGTCATGTGGCGATTTTGCCCGCGATACGGATTCAGCCGGATGCCGCATCTCTGGAAAGCGGGTTGACTGCTTTGCAGAAAATTTTTCCCCGCTACATGGCATTTATCACGGGACCGAGCCGTACCGCAGACATCGAGCGGATTCTGACTATCGGCGTTCACGGTCCCCGGGAACTTCACATTCTTATCATGGAGGAAAACGAGTCATGATTCAGACTGCTTCGGATATGAAAACATATAAGAAAAAACTGAAGGAATCCCTTGACGATCCTTTTCTTCGCACCACACTGGACAACTTCGGTTCCTCTTATAAACTGTCTCGCGCCAAGGCATTTGAGAATCTTGATTTTGACAGTCTCAGAAATCAGATTGCAGAAGGCAAAGATGCCTCGATTCTTTGTCTCGAAGAACTGTTCGGCACTTTCAAAACCAATGCCGAAAAAGCCGGAGCCGTCGTCCATTTTGCCCGGGACGCCGAAGAAGCAAATTCTGTCATTGCTTCAATTGCTTCGGAAAACCGGGTCCGAAACATCGTCAAATCCAAATCTATGACTGCCGAGGAAACCTTTCTCAATACCCATCTTGAGAAAAAAGGGTTCAAAGTCACGGAAACCGATCTGGGCGAGTGGATTATCCAGTTGCGGCATGAGGGACCGTCGCACATGGTCATGCCCGCGATTCATCTGTCCCGGCGGGATGTAGCAGCACTTTTTTCAAAAATGACCGGAAAGGAACAAAACCCCGACGATATCAGCGGAATGGTGGAAGTGGCACGGAAGCAGCTTAGGAATGAATTTCTTGAAGCAGATATGGGTATCAGCGGAGCCAATTTTGCCATTGCCGAAACCGGGACTATCGGAATCTGCACCAATGAGGGAAATGCCCGTCTGACTACGACTCTGCCTCGTGTTCATGTTGTTTTGGCAGGCATAGACAAATTAGTTCCCGATCTCGGATCAGCTCTCAGGATTCTCAAAGTATTGCCCAAAAACGCCACGGGTCAGGCAATTACGTCTTATGTGACATGGATCACGGGTGCTGCAGAATGCGGCGATTCTTTTGATTCCAAGAAAATACTGCATATTGTGTTTTTAGATAACGGCAGGCTCGCTATGTCCAAAGACCCGGTTTTTTCCGAAGCATTGCGCTGCATCCGATGCGGAGCCTGTGCAAATGTATGTCCGATTTACCGGCTTGTGGGGGGACACAAATACGGTCATGTTTATATCGGCGCCGTCGGTCTTATTCTCACCTATTTCTACCATGGCCGGGAAAATGCCAGAGCCATTGTCCGAAATTGTCTCAACTGCCAGTCCTGCAAAGCGGTATGTCCTGCCGGGATTGACCTGCCGAATCTGATTAAGAAAGTCTATCGCACCGTACTGAATGACGAACATCGCAGACCTGTGAAAAATGTGCTGCTTTCCACGGTGCTGAAAAATCGGAAGTTGTTTCATTTTCTGCTGAGACAGGCATATCTCGTGCAGCAGCCTCTTACCAGAGGCGGACCTTTTATCCGGCATCTTCCTCTTTTTTTTGAAAGAGAACACGGATTCCGCAGTCTTCCGGCTATTGTCCGCAGACCTTTCAGGGATCAATGGGAGCAATGGCGTCCGCATGTAGAGAGTCCCAAACACCGAGTCGCTTTGTTCGGCGGATGTGTGATGGATTTTGTCTATCCCGAACAGGGAAAAGCTCTGCTTGAATTACTCGCACGGCACAATGTGGCGGTTGACTATCCTTTGGAACAGACCTGCTGCGGTCTGCCCGCGCTCATGTCAGTCGAAGAAACTGCCGCAAAAGAAGCGGCAATACAGAATATGGATGCGCTGAACTCTGAGAAGTATGACTACATTCTCACCCTCTGCGCGTCCTGCGGTTCTCATCTCAAAGAAAATTATCCCAAGATGTTCGGCGGAGAATCCGATCTCCGTTTCAGGGTGAGAAAATTTGCCGAAAAAGTCATTGATTTCAGTTCATTTACGGTGAACGTGCTGAAAATCTCTCCTGATGTTTTCGGAAAGAGCGGGAAAAAGATTGCCTATCACTCGCCATGCCATCTTTGCCGGGGACTGCATGTGACAGATGAACCCCGGAAACTTCTCTGTTTTGCAGGATTGGAGTACATTCCGTCAAAAGACGAGGATGTCTGCTGCGGATTCGGCGGCTCGTATTCTGTCGAATTCCCGGAAATATCCGCTGAAATCCTGAGACGGAAATTAGACAATGTGGAAAAGACCGATGCGGAAGTTTTGGTCACGGACTGCCCGGGCTGCGTGATGCAACTGCGGGGAGGTATGGACAAACGCGGGAGCAAAATTCAGGTGAGACATATTGCGGAAGTGATTGCCGAAGAGATCATAAAGTAAAACGGGTTTCAAACCCGTTCTACAAATGAAAAAAACCGCTGATAAACGC
>DYRK01000132.1:4559-12273 GCA_020718785.1 Desulfatirhabdium butyrativorans
AAGTAAAACGGGTTTCAAACCCGTTCTACAAATGAAAAAAACCGCTGATAAACGCTAATAAACGCTAATGGTCAATAAAATTATTCGCGTTTATCCGCGTTTATTCGCGGTTAATAAAAAACCGGGGAGTCCTGCATAAGTAGTGATGAATTTGATTCAATTTCTGACTGACAATTATTTTCATATTCGGCTGCTGCCGGAAACCCACATCATTTTTGCCCCCGGGGAGCGCCGTGACAATGAGCAGATTGACGGTCGGCGAATCTTTGGCTTTAATTTCAATATGGTACGGTTTCAGATTGATCCGAACCATAGGCGCCCATGCACGGGGCAGTGATATCCGCCTCAAGTCCGGCGGAAAATACAGTCTCATATTTTTCCATTATGTTATCTCCATTTGGTAAGCAGTCAACGAAAATTCTCTTTCGGCGGATTGAAATACCCGTATTTCAGGTTCGGGAATATCTTGCGGATCCGCTTCAGAAGTGTATCCATTCCGATTGCCTTTCCCTGAGACGCAGCCTGCTTCATGGCATTCCAATATCTCATGGGATCGAAATTCAGATTCCGCCATTGAATCATATTGATGGGATGCTCTTTGATAAAAGCGATAAGCGAATCCGCTTCTTCGGGGGTGTCGGTAAATCCCGGGCTGTTGAGATAATTGACAGATACGAATTTTCCCCGGCGGATCGCTCTGTCAATCCCTTCTGTGACATTGGAAAAGGCATATCCTTTGGGGCGGAAATAGGCTTCATAGCAGGGCTGCCGCACGCTGTTCATGCTGATACGCATACTGTCCAAACCTGCGTCATAGAGCTTATCCAGAATGTCGGGTCTGCTGCCGTTGGTATTGATATTGATAGTTCCCTGATCGGTTTTCGAGCGTATCAGGCGGATTGCCGGCTCAATGACTTCAGCAGCCAGCAAAGGATCGCCTTCGCAGCCCTGTCCGAAGCTCACCACGCTTTTCTTGACTCTTGAAATATGTTCGAGCGCGACTTCGGCGATTTCTTCCGGCAAAGGCATAAAAGAAATCCGATCCTGACTGTTGGGAATATCTCCGTCTTTCTGGAGAGAAATACATCCCAGACAGCGGGCATTGCAGGACGGAGACGTAGGCAGAGGAGCTTCGTATCTTCCGAGAAAAAAATTTTTGCCCGCAGGACAGCCGTATTTCAACGCACAGGTTTCGAGATGTTCTCTCAGGCGGTTGGCGGGGAGCCTTTTTCTCATGTGATGCACGCCCCCGACTACTTTTTCACGGGGCATCAGCCTCAGGTCCTGACGGGGTTCTTTGTCCACGGGAATAGCGGCAGTTCTGAATTTTCCTTTGTGCCATCCTGCGGCTCCGTAGGAAAAAAGAGGGAGAAATCCTGCGCCGCTGTTTTCTCTGTATGCGCTTACATATCCGATTACATAGCCCGGAGAATTGAAGGCTGCGACCGGAAACAGGGGTTCTCCGGGCAGATAGGGATTTTCGCTCAGTGTTTCGAATCTGCGGCTGTGCAGATTATACAGCACAGGACTGCGCTCAGGCAAAAGCATGAGTTCTCCGCCGAAAGGCATAGTGACAGTATTTTTCAAAGTCAAAGGCACTAATGAAGTATTACTTATGCCTGCTGCCGCATATCCCTCCAATTCGAAAATTTCGCCTTTTTGATTGGCAACAAGGGCAGTGATCATTTTGTCAGAAATTCCTGAAAGCTGTTTGAATACTTATCGAAGAGTTTTTTATAAGTTTCCGATTTCCGGATTTTTTCCGTCTCATTCCATATTGCCGGTGCAAGTTCCGGATTTTCTTTGACAAATTTATGAGATAACATCAGATAGTAACACTTCTGTTTCAACGGGGGACTCATTTTGACAATGTTGCCGAATTCCTCGGAATACTGGTTCAAAACAGCATCTCCGCTTTCTTCCAAATCAGCCACGCCTGCAATCCGCCCTATGGACAACATTTTCATATTCTGAAAGGGCGTGTATGCTTCAGAAATCTTTGCTCCCATAGTTCTCAAATCTTCTGCAATAGAATATCCCATGATAACCCCGATAGGTCCGTTTATATCCGTCAAGCTGATTCCATCCCACCTGAGCGGCGATGGGCTGCATTTATATAAGATATAGGAAAAGGTGGCTATCTGTTTGCCCTGATCTGCTTCTCCGTTCTTCATCGGATAAACACCGAGCAGCATCCGCTCGGGCTTGAAACTGGCATGAAAAATACCTGATATTCTGTTATTTTCGAGTTCAACGAGCGCTCTTTTCCAGGGCATCCGGCTGAAACTGATTTTGACATGAAGCTTATCTTCAAGCAATTTGAGAAGTTCCACAGACACTCCGGGCTTGTCCGCGTCAATATCAGAGCCGTTCCCGACAATAAACGGCGGAATGCCGACATCTTCACATGCAAAAGATATTTTCAGCGGCTCTGCTGACAGACTGTCTGCAAATACACTCAGAAAAAACCATGCGGATAATCCGCAAATAAATCTTTTTGCTCCAGACGACCGATATATCTGACAAATATTCATTGCCGAATGTCCTTTAGTCAAGGTTCACGCTTGAAGAACCAGAATGTCTCGTTTTCCTTGCCGGCAAGTTTGTTTCTTTTTTCTCTCAACTGCTCATGCCAGTCTTTTACGAGATTATCTCTGAGATATTCGTCAATGATCGCTATATCTCTGTTTCCCTCGGCTGTTGCCCGCATAAAGCGGTCATAATATCTTTGGGTCACTTCCTCTATTCTTGCCGTATAAATCAGCAGATTGACAGGTTCTTTCTCTCCCACCAGAAAACTGTTTTTATAGGTTTTATTCGGAACAAGAAAAAAAGTCTGTCTTGCAAATCCTCTTCCGGAGCTGTTTTCCATTTCCCATGTCCCGTTCTCATGGCTCATATTTTCCCCGTATTCGCCGCTCCATTGGGCATTAAGTTCCACAAAACAGTATTTGGCGGAACGGTTCTCTACATCATAGTAAACTTTATAGCCGTGAATATCTTCTTTGTATCCGCTCCCGGCAATATCTTCTTCAGGCGATACATTTCTTTCGCCGATCTTTCCGTATTTGAAAGAATGCCGGATGCTCAGATTGTTCATTTTCAGAAAACTGTCGGAAAGCTGCAATTTTTCCACTATCTCAGGATATGATTCCAGCCGTTTCAGCAACTGATAATAAGTCTTGTCGGTCAGGACGATATCCTCCGGTCTGATCCTGTTTAAAAATGCCTCATATTTCTCTGCATCTTTATGGGCAATATCATATCTGAAGACATGCTTGTCATCCGTTGCAAACAGGGCTTTTCTGTGACCGGCAAGAGATTCTCCGTTTGCGGCGATTTTCCTGAGCAGGGTCAATGTCCTGAAGTCATAAAAGTGTATCCCTTTGTTGCGCCTGAGCGAGACAATCAGCAGGTCGCCCTCATGGTTTGCCAATATTTTCTCCGGAGTGACAATCAGGTCTTCAACGGTTTTTTCCGCTTTTGTCTCTCTGAGCAGTCTGCCGCTTTCCGTTTCTCTGACTGCAATCCTTTCGTTTTTATATTCGATAAGACAATTCCCATAAAAACAGGCAGTGGAATTAGTCAGAGTTTTCGGATAGGTTTTCGGCATAGCCCCGCTGCTGTCAAGATTCCATATAAAAATCGTCTTTTCTCCCGCGCCGATAAGTTTGCCGTTAAGGACGCCGATATTTGCGATGCACTCTTTTTCATTGAAAACATTCCAGTCCGTATTTTCCTTTCTGCTTGAAGAATAGATACCCAGAAAATTCAGATCATCATGTTTCCAGGCGTTTATGACTCCGCCGCATGAGCCGATATAGATATTGCCGTCCTTCACCTCCACGGAACTGACATAATGTCCGTCCTGCAATTTCACGGTTCTGACCTCGTCAGTGTCCGTATCCCATATCACGGCAGTATCCACATCCGCATCTGATCCCCCGGATATCACCGTATGACCGAAAATTTTCCTTACACCGCCGTCATACCGCTGATAGGCTTTGTTCTCCGGTTTTTTTATGAGATTGAGCGTGTCGGAAGCAAATACATAAATCCCTCCGCCTCTGCCCGAGGCATTTTCAAAAATCCATAAGGTGTTATCCATTATGTAGGGACGGCTGTAATACAGACCCGGAAGTTCATATCTGAGCATATTTTTGTTGTTGGATTCGAATATGAAATTGATCTCATCCCACATCTCCAGCCGGAAATATGTCTCAAAAGGAATGTCATACATGCCTATTATTCCGTTGCTGAGAGCATACTTTATCTTTTCCCGCTTCTTCAGATCGCCTTCTGTCATATCTGCGCGGCTGATAAGCGGAGATATTGAGATAATAATCAGAGCTGTTAAAAAATATTGTATGATTTTGTTTTTCATCTGATGATTGCTGCCAAAACGCGGACTTAAAAGTGAGAAATAAGAAGTGAGAAATGAGAAATATTTTTCACTTCTCACTTCTCGATTCTCACTTCATTTTTCGGATACGCACTTCGATTCCCGTGTCTTTGAGCAGATCCGTAATCTTTGCGGTATCTGTTTCACCGTAATGATAGGGGTAAAGGATTTTTGTTTTTAATGCCTTTGCCGCATCCGCGACCATTTCCGGGGTCATGGTATAGGGCAGATTCATGGGCAGAAACGCAATGTCAATTCCTGTGAGCGATTTCATTTCCGGAGTGTTTTCCGTATCTCCTGCCACATACACCCTTTTGTCTCCGAAGGTAATGATGTAGCCGTTCCCTACGCCTTTGGGATGAAAGGGTTTTCCTTCGCTTTTCATGTTGACGATATTATAAGCCGGAACTGCTTCTATCTTCAAGCCCGCAACGGTGCTGACATCTCCGTTTTTCATTACCGTGCCGCCCTTGACCTGTTCTGCACAGGTTTCGGTCAGAACCACGGCGGTTTTGTCACTGCGAACCGCCTCCAATGCTTTCAGATCCAGATGGTCAAAATGTTCATGGGTGATCAGAATCAGATCGGCTTTCGGGAGCTTGGAATAATCTGCCTGCTGAGTCCACGGGTCAACGTGAATTACTTTTCCGTCAAACGCAAACATCAGCGTACCGTGACCGATAAACGTGATTTTAAGACTGCCTGCCGATGTGGCAATCTCATCGTTTTCAAATGTCTCCTGAGCAGATGCTGTGACAACCGCAAATATCAGCATTCCGCCCAATACACACCATCATTTTTTCATCTCATTTCTCCTTAATCTGTTCGTTTTTATAAAATCGGTATTTGCAAAAAATAATTTTTGCACTCCGGACTCGCGGCATTAATATCGTAAACAAACTTGTTTCTGCCTGCAAACATCGTAGGGGCATGTCGGCGACATGCCCTTACCGCAATTAAATCGCAGGAGGGCATGTCGGCGACATGCCCTTACCGCAATTAAATCGCAGGAGGGCATGTCAGCGACATGCCCCTACCGCAATTAAATCGCAGGAGGGCATGTCGGCGACATGCCCTTACCGCAATTAAATCGCAGGAGGGCATGTCGCCGACATGCCCCTACAGCAAATTAATGCCCGAAAATAGGAATTATAAAAAAATAAAGCGGATTTGTCAATCATGATGATTGCCGGAACCGGTTCCGATGATATTTTTCTTGCGCTCTGAAGGGCTTTTCATTTAACATATTCGGATTTGACAAATTTCAAAAAAACGTCGAACCCGAATCACCCCGTCTTGGAAAAAAAACAGATGCCGGATGATGTAATTTTCACTGAAAATACAGAAGAATACAGGATTGACAAAGACCGGTACCGCGTGTTCATCGAAGATTCGGCTGACGGCTTTTATGAAACCGATCTGCGCGGAAATTTCAAATTCTTCAATAATGCCCTGTGCCGGATTTTCGGATATTCCGCGGATGAAATTCGGAACCATAATTACCGCGAATTCATGGATCGGAAAAATGCAGGAATCGCTTTTGAACGCTTCAACGGAATTTATCAAAGCGGCAGATCCGCAACAGATATTTCATGGGAGATTATCCGGAAAGACGGAGAGCGGCGGTTTCTCGAAATTTCATCGGGTCTGATTACAGATGACAGCGGGCAGAAGCTCGGATTCAGAGGGATTGCCAGAGATATTACCGCGGAAAAACGTGCAGCCCGGACAAATCAGATGCTTTTCCGTATTTCCGGCGCGCTGCCCAGATTCAGAATTTTAGATGAACTTCTTGAATTTATTATAAAAGAAGTACAGGAGAGTATCGCAGCGGAGGGGGCTTCGGTAATTCTTATTGACTACGAAAAAAAGGAATTTTTTTTCAGGGTCGCAACTTACGATGACAGAAAAACCGGCAAGATTTTGAAAGAAATACGGTTCCCTTTGGACAAAGGAGTTGCCGGATATGTGTATCGCACCGGTCAGCCTCTCATTGTTCCGGATACTTCCCAAAGCCCTTTTTTTCTCTCAACGGTGGATGAGCGATCCGGCTATCAGACGCGCAATATGCTGGATGTCCCTGTTCAGACTCAGGAACAGATGATCGGCGTGCTGTGTGCGGTCAACAAAAAAAAACAGGGGGGATTCGATGTTGCGGATGCGGAAATACTGAGCGCGATTGCCGCGACGGTCGCTCTTCCCATTGAAAATACGAGAATTGCCGAGGAACTCAGCCGTTCATATAAAGAAGTCCGTACCCTGAACCGAGCGAAAGAGCGCGTTATCCATCATCTTTCCCATGAGTTGAAAACGCCGCTGTCTGTTTTGGATGCCTCGCTGGAGCTTTTAAATAAAAAATGTTCGGAGAGCAGCCGGAACCGGATTTTGGAACGCGCCCGGCGGAATTTAGACCGGATTCTCGAAATGCAGTATGAAATCGAAGATATTCTCAGGGAGAGAACTTACAGGGTTTATCGGATGCTTTCGACTCTTTTGGACGCATGTACGGACGAACTGGAGGTTTTTTTCGAATGCGAAATGCAGGAAACGGCTCGCGGCATTGAGGATGTTCTTGAGATTGTGCGGCATCGGGTGAGAGAACTTTTCGGTCCGCGGGAGGCGGTTCATCAGGATATCCGGATAAGTCATTTTATCAAGGAAAAAATTCGGACTCTTCGCCCCTTTTTTGCTCACCGGCAGATTGACTTCCGGGTCCGGATTCCGGAATCCCACGCCCTGATTTCCATTCCCCCGGATGTACCGGCAAAAATCACGGAAGGGCTGATCCGCAATGCTGTGGAAAATACTCCGGATGGCGGACGGATCGAAGTGAGCGTCCTGAACTGCAAACAGGGGATTGAACTGGAGGTCAGAGATTTCGGCGTAGGCATTACCGAAGAAAGTCAGCGGCTTGTTTTTGAAAATATCTTTACTGCCCGTGAAACTCTTCAGTATTCCTCGCGCAAACCTTATGATTTCAACGCGGGCGGAAAAGGGCTTGATCTGCTCAGAATGAAAATCTTTTCGGAACGCTATCATTTCAATATTCAAACGGTTTCACAGCGATGCCGTTTTATTCCAAATGACTCGGATAATTGTCCCGGAAAAACACAGCATTGCACTCATTGCCGGACACCGGAAGATTGTCTCAACTCAGGAGGCACAACCATGAGTATCCGTTTTTCTTTCTCCGCCTCATAACTATCATTTTTTCTGTCATTCCTGCGAAAGCAGGACAAAAAACGGCTTTTCCTCGTTCCCAAGCCCCGGCTTCCTCGTTCCCAAGCCCCGGCTTCCTCGTTCCCAAGCCCC